>JASJEI010000021.1 GCA_030064795.1 Pleurocapsa sp. MO_226.B13
GCCTGATTGCCAGCACCCTGAAGTTGACCTGTAGCTGTAGTGCCATCATCAAAGGTAACAGTGAATGTCGAACCAATTAACTCCGCACCCGATACACCACCGACATCCCAGGTTGGGTTAGAACCTTCATCGAGGGGAGATTTGTCTGCACCTGCGATTGAGTTGGGATCCATATCGACGGAAAAACCGACCGTTTCTCCCGATTCAAATCCACCATCGACGCTTTCGTCAAAGGTAAGCTCAATAGCTTCAAAACCTGCTGTACCACCCGTACCAAGATAGGAATCGCCAGGTGCAGCAACGACACCAGTTCCACCGTCAGTATTGATGGTCAGTTCTTTTGCCACTGTATCTCCTGCTTCTCCAAAAGGATCGAAGACAGTATCGGGATAGAGAGCATTGGTCACATCTAGCTCTATTTGGGTAATTTTTTTGTCGCCAGTATTGACAATCTCAAAAGAATTGCTACCAAAGTTAGATATTTGAACGTCGTTGCTATCAGCAGTGACACTTAAAACCGCTGCTCCAGATTGTATGGCATCACCCGTGGCGGTAGATTGTATGGCATCACCCGTGGCGGTAATTTCAATATCGTTAAAGACTGCTTGAAAAGTGTTTGCTGCTGGTTGGTTATTATTTGTGGAGAACAGACCGACAGCAAGACCGCTTTCCTGACCGTTAACAGTGTAATTACCTTGAATTGCATCTAAAACGGCAGTTCCACTCAGGTCAACTACTTCTCCAGTCACAGTGGTAAGATTGCCATCGCCAATTTCATAGCTAACGGTAGGGGTTGCAGTTCCAGCGGTCGGATCGATCTCTAATTCAAAAAAGATTTGCTGGTCGGTGGGAAAACTAAACAGATCGTCTGCCTCAATAAATGACTGCCATTGCACCACATTATTATCTTCGAGCAAGATCTGAACTTCGCCATCAAACCCATCGATCGCCACGATCTTGAGATAGTTACTTTGATCCCCCGTCCCAATATAACCACCAATCTGTTGCAACGAGCCAGTAAATTCAGTTCCTGGATTGAAGACACTCCATTCGATCTTAAATGTCTCCACCGTTGGCGCGACTGTTACCCCTGTGTGGAAGAGATACTCACCGTTATTCAGAGTTTCGTAGGGATCGCCATTAGAGACAGATTCAACTACTGTCGTACCACCACCAGCAGCGGTGTTAAACTTCACATTGTCGAGCTTAACAATCTGTTCGGGGAGAGTTGAAGGTTCTTGAAAAAACTCCTCAAAGTTTGTTTCACCGTTAATCATTACCCCAGTCAAACCACCTCCATAGCCGTTGGGGCCAGGCAAATTACCGTCCTGGTCGGCATCAAAATCCCATAACAAATTTTGACCTGGTGAAACGACAACATTACCACCATTAGACTCGTCGCGAATAAATGGATCGTCAATGTTGAGAATACCATCTTCGTCAAAATCGGAGTCATCTGGTATGGTCTCATCTGAGGGGGTAAAAATATTGATGTTGTCAGGGCCCAACTCGGCAACCCAAATCGTGCCATTGGGACCTGTAGTAACATCCAAGGGATTTGACTGACCAGTTGCCAAAGGAAATACACCGTCATCATCAATGATTGCATTACCCTCCGTGGGATCGACTAGTGGCTCGATTGAAGTTCCATCATCGCTAAGATTTAGTAGAGTTACATTGCCATTAAACTGCGTTACTATCAGGCTACCCTGTAAGGCACCACCAAAGGCATCATCTGTATATTCAACCAGACCGTTACTAGACGATCCCAGGGTGACTAGAGCATTACTGTCTGCACTATCGCGTTCAATGCGAATGCCACTTTGAGTCAAACGTGTTGGGTCGTCAGTAAACTTGCTGGGGTCGATGAGAAAGCCGTCTGCTATGTCAACTCCATCAGGAACTAAATCGGCTAAATTGGCAACGCTATTAGGGGACAAAGACCCATCAGGATTACCATCATCGTCATATACCGTCCAGTCAAGGTCTTGATTGGAACGCGAGGGAGATGGATGACCGTAATATCCACCGTCCTCCAGCAAAAATAATGGTTCGGGATCGCCAGTTCCCGCATTTTTAGGTGTATTGGTAGCCTCTCCTGCTCCTGGTTCTTCGGTCACAGTTCCGCTTGCATCCACAGGGTTACCGCCAAGATTGGCATTAGAACCATTATCAACGGTATAAAATTGCCCGCTTTGAGTCAACACAATATCGTATTGGTTACGCAGTCCATCGGCGAAAATTCGCAGGGGCGCATCCCCAGGCAAAATTGCCATATTGAAGCCATCGTTGCCACCCCACGGGCCATCTTCATCCAGCCCCGATATGTCTTCGCCAACTCCATCGCTAATATTGCTAGTTGTTGGGTCGTCGAGGGTCGGTAAATCGTATACGTATTGCCGAGAAGTACCTCCCTGTCCGCCCGCAGGATCGGTTAAGATCGGTCGGCTGGCGATATCCTCAAGGTCGATTTCTAAAATTGTCCCAGATAGAGCATACTCTCCCGTATTGGCAAAGAAATTAGAGGGTGCGCCATTGTTGGTATTTCCCCCAACCGTCAGATAAAGTTTGGTTCCATCTGCACTCAGTACCATACCATTGACTGAATGGTTTTCTTCCGAGCGTGGTAAACCGCGAATAATGTCTATTGCTTCCCATTCAGTTCCATTCCAGGTCAACTGAGTAACTACCCCCGAATTGGTATCGAGGTTAATATCTTCAGAGATAGAAATGCGAGGATCGCTAGAAGAGACGTAGAGAACGGGATTTTCGGCGGTGCCAGTGACCACAAGACCCGTTACCTGGCGATTGCTTTCACTACTGGATGAACCATCATCATTATGGTTCTGAATCGATTTAACAACTTCTGCATTATTGGCGAGCAACAGTTCTTCGTTTGCTGTAGCTATATATTCACCATTTTGAATTTCTACGGTGAAGGCATTAATCGTGCCATTTTGTTCGGCAACGTATAAGCGACCATCAGGGCCAAATTGGAGAGAAGTCGGGTTGGTGAGAACTTTTGCTTCTCCTTCTACTCCATTAAAAGAACCAGCCTGATTGAAGTTAATAGCCATGATAAAATCTTCGCTCTTTAAATTGGTTTGATCTTCTCGAACTAATAATCACAAACGCAATAAAGCGCTCGAAGTCCATTGACAGATTGATACTAGGTTTATATTTGGTGGTCAAGCCTACTCCAAATAGATAACGGAAAGTTTTTAACTATAGATCTCGACCAAATATACCAATTCACGAAATGAACGCTATACATGAGACGATTAAAGCCTCTGGTTTAGTGAATTCATCCTTAGCAAAGTTAAAGTGAATTGGTATAAGCTAGGTAAAATTACATATAACTGCAATAGGTACTTGAAAATATTAACCAAAGCGATTATCGCGATTGTTTTCTTTAGTTCTCATACTTAATAAGTAGCACTTACAATCCCTAGTTAATCAATATTTCACAAATAAGCTGGCAATTTTATTAAACCTTTAAAAAAGAGCGATCGCTCATCTGAGACTTGCTTATCCCGATGTGCCTTCAGCGTTACTGCAAGCCACTAGAGACAATGCACTTGAAGCAATTAAACAATGTAAATTTAAGCGCACACCGCGCAAAAAACCTACTACATGCGGACAAGTCCTTTGTGGGTTGCGTTACGACAAACGCACCATGACTTTGAGAGGAGAACAATTAACTCTTAGCTGTATTGGCAAACGAGTTAATTAAGTTAATTCTTAATGTGCCAGATTATTTTAGAGAAATCTACGATCATTGGGATTTTAGAGGTGCGACGGTAACTTATACTAAACAAACCAAACAATTTTGGGTTCGTCTGATATTTGAGCATCCTGACCCACCCAAACTAGAACATGGTGACGTGCAAGGTATAGATAGAGGACTCTATCATCTGTTTGTGGAGTCGATCGCTGACACGAGATAAACTGAAATTATAGTTACTTCAGACAAAGGATCGATTAGATAAGGATGCAAATTAAAGCAACCGATACGTCATTACTAGATTGGACGGGCGATTTACTCGCAGTAGGAATTTTAGAAGGTGCGACGGAACTTTCTGGAGATTTAGCCCAATTGGACGAAAAATTGGCCGGTACGATCGCCGAATTAATTGCCGACGAAGAATTTGAGGGTAAACCTAACACTAGTGTCGTCAGTCGGGTTGGGGGCAAAAATCCCCTGCGTAAAATCGCTTTGGTAGGCTTGGGTAAAGCCGAAGATCTTAAGTTAGACAGTTGGCGTAGCGCAGCAGCAGCGATCGCTCGTTTAGCAACCAAGGAAAAAACTTTAGGCATCAGTTTGCCTACCGACTCACAAGCCCCCGAAACACTTGCCCAAACCATCACCGAGGCAGTCATTCTCGCTCTACATCAGGATAATCGTTTTAAGTCCGAACCAGAAGACAAAGGACCAAAACTAGAAACCATCGAGTTAATTGGTTTAGCAGGACAAGACGAAGCGATCGCCAAAGGCGAAACCATCGCCTCTGGAGTAATCTTAGCTAGAGAATTGGTTAACGCCCCCGCTAACGAAGTAACTCCTATTACTATGGCAGAGACTGCCCAACAGTTAGCTACCGATTACGATCTGGAAATCAAGATCTTAGAAAAAGCTGACTGCGAAAAGTTTCAGCAGGGCATGGGGGCATATTTAGGAGTGGGGCAAGCTTCGGATCTGCCACCTAAATTTATTCACCTAACCTACAAACCTTCTGGTACGGCAAAACGCAAACTAGCGATTGTGGGTAAAAGTTTGACTTTTGACTCTGGTGGTCTAAACCTCAAGCCTAGCAATAGTGGAATCGAAACCATGAAGATGGATATGGGCGGTGGTGCAGCCACTTTAGGGGCAGCAAAAGCGATCGCGCAACTCAAACCCGATGTGGAAGTTCACTTTATCTGTGCTGCTACTGAAAACATGATTAGCGGACGGGCTATGCACCCAGGAGACATCCTCAAAGCCTCTAACGGCAAAACCATCGAAGTCAACAATACCGATGCAGAAGGACGATTAACCTTGGCTGATGCCCTCGTTTATGCCGAAACTTTAGAAGTCGATGCGATCGTCGATTTGGCAACTCTTACTGGGGCTTGTATCGTTGCTTTGGGCAATGATATTGCTGGTTTATGGAGTACCGATGATGCTTTAGCAACAGAAATGAAAACTGCTGCGGAGTTAGCGGGAGAAAAATTCTGGCAATTACCGATGGAAGATAAATATTTTGAGGGGATGAAGTCACCGATCGCTGACATGAAAAATACTGGTCCCCGCGCTGGTGGTTCGATAACTGCTGCTCTTTTCCTAAAACAATTTATCAAAGATACTCCGTGGATGCACTTAGATGTTGCAGGCCCTGTTTGGGCTGATTCTCCTGGTGGAGTTAACAACAAAGGGGCGACGGGTTTTCCTGTTAGGACTCTGGTTAACTGGATCTCTAGTTGAATGTTTTAGCTGATGGGTGCTAAGTATTAAAGACTACAAGTTTATACCGAAATCGAAGAAAAACGTATCCTATGATACAAAAGATCTCAAGCATCATTGCTAATTTTGTTATGGCATATAGCTACTAAGGCAAAGAGTTTAGGACTCAAGCCAACAGTTTTTTTTAGGTGTGAGGAAGATGTCAAATTTAATACGCAATCTGCTGTTGGGTGTTCCAGCAGTAGCTGGATTGGCGATCGGCTATCCAATAAAAGCTTCTGCTCAATCAGTTTCAGATGTAGAAAGCAACGCCCAGTTACTAGATCGGATTGAAAGTTACAGTCGAGAAGGCCAAGCCAGATCTCGCAGTCAAGTAACTAACGTCAATCAACTACGAGATGTATCTCCTACAGATTGGGCTTATGAAGCCCTACGTAGCTTAGTCGATCGCTACGGTTGTATTTCTGGTTTCCCTAACCAAACTTACCGAGGCAATCAACCCCTATCTCGTTATGAATTTGCTGCGGGTTTAAACTCCTGCTTAAATCAAATTGAGCGTTTGATTGCTTCACAGGGAGTCGTCTCTGCTGAAGATCTAGATACTATTACCCGTTTATCTCAAGAATTTGAGGCAGAACTTGCTACTATCGGTGGTCGTGTTGACGAACTTGAAAGTCGTACCGCAGTTTTAGAAGACAACCAATTTTCTACTACTACCAAACTTGAGGGGGAAGCGGTCTTTGGTATAGCTCAAGAATTTAACTATGACAGCAACCAAGTAGTTTTCCAAGATCGGGTTCGTTTGGCATTTGTATCTAGTTTCTTTGGTGAAGATGCTTTATACACTCGCTTAGATGCTTCTAATGCTGATGTTTTCAATACAGATGACACAGAATTAGATGATGATGGTAATGAAGTACCTGTTCCACTAGATACTGGTGCATTAACCTACCAAACTTCTCCTAGCGGTAATGATGTTGGTATTGGCTGGTTGGCATATTACTTTCCTATTGGTGACAAAATAGATGTCTATTTGCCCGCAGCTTTTCCTCTTTGGGTAGATTTCGCTCCTTCTCTTAGTCCTTATTTAGACTCTTTTACTGGTGCGACTGGCGCGCTTTCCAGCTTTGCAGAATCGAGTCCTATTTATAAAATTGGTCTAGCTAGTGGTGGTGGTATTGGGTTTAACTTCAATCCTGTAGATTTTGTGACTGTCAGTGCTGGTTACTTTGGCGGTGATTCTTTCAGTCCCGTTTCTGATGAGGATGGTGGTTTATTTAATGAAGAATACTCCGCTTTAGGTCAAGTCACCCTCAGCTTATTGGATGATAAAATTCAAGTTGCTGGTACTTACGTTCTTGGTAAGTTTGGCGCAGGCAGTAACGAAATTTTTGATTTAGGTGTCGGTACTGCTGATGCTACTCAACCCTTTGAGGGAGGTACTAAGGTATCTGCCAATTCTTATGGTGTACAAGTTGCTTTCCAGCCTTTAGACTTCCTTGCCATTAACGCTTTTGGTATGTTTACTGATGCTCAAGAGTCTGCTGATGATGGCGAAGCAGAGATTTGGTCTTATGGTGTTGGTATATCTCTTCCCGATTTAGGTAAAGAAGGTAATTTGGCTGCAATATTTGCTGGTGCAGAACCCTATGTAGGATCGAGATCTGGTGACGACATAGAAGAGCTAAGCGAAGATACTCCCATTCACCTAGAAGGTTTGTATAAATATCAGTTCAACGACAACATCTCGATCACTCCTGGGGTCATCTACATCATTAATCCTAACGGTGGGGAGGAAGAAGAAGAAGATGCTCTGATCGGGGTTCTCAGAACTACCTTTACTTTTTAAATATCTTTAGTTTTTTTTACACTCATAGACAAAGCTCGACCACAGTTATTTGACCGTGGTTTTTTTTTGAGTAAAACTTTTTTACTTGAATCACGTCAATTTACTAGGGTGTCTAATTGAGTAGGCGAAAATAGAGACATAGACTTTATCGACCAAATTCTCTTGAGTATCAGTAACAATGAGCGAGCTTAACAAATCAATTAGCAAAAACATCTTACTTATATTACTCGGTTTAACTATAGCGATCGCATCTAACCCTCTAGTTAGCGCGAAAACTGTCAATTCTTTACCCACAAATCAAAGTAACACCTTTACCATTGCCCAAGCATTTAACCAGATTAATTTTAATGCCAACTACTACAATACTTTGGCAGAAGCAGACCGCTTTTATAGGCAGGGAAATTTAGATCGAGCCGAGCAAATTCAACAGCGAGTCAAGCCCAATTTTGCTCCCGCCCAACCAACTCCCCCGCCTATTTATGATTTGTCTCAATTAGATGCCAAAGCTCAACAATACTGGAACACTGCGACTCAGGCGATCGAAGACGATCCCGAAGCAGAAGAAGAAATTACCAATACAATTTTTACGCCTTTAGAAAATCTAGTCAAAGAATATCCTGCTTTTATTCCCGGTCATATTTTGCTGGCCGATACCCACGATCTCTATGCTGAAGAAAAAGCAGCTCTATCTACCATCGAAAAAGCTGCTCGACTATATCCCGATAACAAAGATCTTGTAGATACCCAAATTGACTTACTATTACTCTACGACCAGCCTCTAGAAGCATCGATCGCAGCACGGGAATATGCTCAGACTTATCCCAACTCTCCCTATGCCAAGGCATACAAACAAGAGGCAGATGAATATTTTCAGCAATATCAAAAACAGCTGAAATCTAAAATTACTGTATCGGGAATTTTGGGAGGAATCGGTCAAGTTGCCACGGGTAATGAAGCCGAGGGATTACAAATCGGTCAGATGTTGCTAGCAGGAGAAAAAACCGCAGGACAATCTTTTGCTCAAAGCATTAAAGCTCAATCGAATATGGTATCTAACGAGCCTCAGCTAGAGTATCTCAACGATATCGGTCAAAGATTAGCCAAATTGATGGGCAGGGATGAATTTGAATATGAATTTTATATTGTCGAAGACCCTACCCCGAATGCTTTTGCTCTTCCTGCTGGTAAGATATTTTTCCATACAGGAATGTTGCAGTTGATGGACTCAGAAGCAGAATTAGCAGGAGTGCTAGCTCACGAAATTGCCCATTCAGTTTTATCTCATAGCTATAAAAGATTGGGAGAATCGGCTCTTACTGGTACGGCAACCAATGTTATCTCTAGTATGGCAGGTAGAGAGGTAGGTACTGTCGCCAGAATTGGTGAATTATTTTTAAGCAGCAGCTTTAGCAGAGGTAAAGAAAAACAAGCCGATATTTTAGGTTTAAGAGTTTTGGATGCTGCTGGTTATTCTGCTGATGGCTTGTATAACGTGATGGCCAAACTCAAACAGCTTCAAGGAAAATCTCGTGGTGTGGAAACTTTGCTCTCAAGTCACCCTGCTTCTGAAGAAAGAATGCGTTATTTAGAAGAATTGATTCAAACTAAGGGTTACAATCGCTATGGTTATGAAGGCGTAGAAGCTTATCGGTCTGTTTTTCCTAGATAAACTTAATCAAAAATTAATGACCGCGATCGCCCGATCGCGGTCATTATATTTGGAGGAAAGTTATAAGTTACGAGTTACGAGTTAAATCAAGATTCAGCCTGTCGAATTAAATACTGTTGGCGGTTAAATTCTTTTTGTTCTTCGCTTAACAAATCGTAGTTTTCAATGGGAGGACGCATATCCCATTGGGTTTCGGCAAACATCAGTAAGTTGGCAGTCATCACTAAACCCGTAGCCAAAAATTGCCAACCAAGACAAAAAGGTAGAATCAATATACCTACTAGATGAACCACGCCAGCGATAATAAAGGCACGCGATCGCAATCCTAATCCAGTACAAAAGTAACCAATCGCGCTTAAGCCCAACCATAAATGGCACAGATGCATCAAGACTCGTCCCCAGCCTAAGAAAATACCCAAGTCAGTGACAATTACACCACCAAGCATTAGAGCTATCCAAGCATACAGCATCCAACGCAATCGCTCTACCTTCACCCAAAAATGAGTTAAAACCGTCATGGCGATCGTACCAATACCAGTCAATACCGACCAAAATGTTGCTTGAGTAATCCAATCAATCGGCGCGAACTGCGCTGTAATAAAGATTACTGCTGTAATTAGCCCCCAAACGACAAATACCTGGTCAATTCTGGTGTAGAGACTATTAAACAAGGTTTTGTTGCTAATTTTTACCTTTAGCTGTAACAATCCTTGACGATCTTGAAAATCTAAGGCGTGTTGTTTGCGACGAATAATTGGCTCGGCTGAGTTGAACAAGTCCATATTATAAAGAAATAAAAAAAAGTAAGTTGTATAACTTTAGATATGTTTACTATTCTTTACAATTATAGATGTATCTGGAGACAAACAACTCAAAAAGATCTACTAAATTTTTATTTTTCCGATCTAGTGGTCTGTCAACATTGATTTGAGGGATAAATATTAATAATAATAAGTATCTTCCCCTGCTACATGCGGCTAAAGCCTTTGTCCTGCTACATGCGGCTAAAGCCTTTGTCCTGCTACATGCGGCTAAAGCCTTTGTCCTGCTTCCCCCAACCCATCAATTAATTATTGACAGAGTACTAGTTGGCTCGTTTACTCGGCATCTTTGGAGATCTAGGATGGGAATTTTCGGTTTATCGGTTGTAGCAAGATAGTTATTAAAAATGCGATCGCCCAGTGAAGCATAGGCGCGAGCGACGGAATTAAGATAATCGCTAGCAATTATCGAGCGATTCTGCCTCAATCCAGCTTGATAACGTTGTTTGGCTTCCTCAAGCCCTATATACGTCCAGGCTCTCCCCTCAATATCCCTATTAAGCTGGCTGGCGATCTCTATTCTTTGATAATTTCGCTCTCGCCGATCTAAACTTTTCAATTCTGCTTGAGAAACGCGAAATAAAATTCCCAGGATCGTTTCATCTTGAGCGGGACGTATATTAAGAAAAGTGACAAAACCCCCTGGTCTGTTACCCGAAGCGCGATCGCGATAGTATTTGTAATTGGGTAAATTCTGGCTGTTGTCCATCGCCACATTCCAGCAACGACGAAAGTTGTTTAGACCGCAAATTATAAAATCTAGATCGGGCGTTAATTTCCGTCCCAGATATCGCTCCAGATTATTGATATGTACCAACGAACCATAACCAAAGACAAAATTTGTCGCGTTCATAAAAATTTAACTGGTGGGCAGAACAATCGCATCATTCGTAAAAAAAGGACTGGCGTTTTAATTTTGCCAATCCTGTCACTATCTATCTCAAGGTAGATTTACTTATTAGTTAGCGAATATATTCTTTAAGTATGCTGTTGCGATTGGGATGACGTAGCTTGCGTAATGCCTTAGCCTCTATTTGACGAATACGCTCGCGGGTAACATTAAAGATTTGTCCGATTTCCTCTAATGTTTTCATGCGACCATCATCAAGACCATAGCGTAAACGTAGCACATCGCGTTCGCGGGGACTTAGCGTATCTAGTACGCTTTCTAGATCTTCTCTTAGTAAACTCTTGGACACCTGATCCTCTGGAGTTTCACCATCAGCCTCGATAAAATCGCCCAGACGGGAGTCTTCTTCTTTACCAATAGGAGTTTCTAAGGAAATAGGTAATTGAGCGGATTTAGCGATAAATCTGAGCTTCTCGATGGTCATCTCCATGCGAGTTGCTATTTCTTCTTCAGTCGGTTTGCGACCTTGTTCTTGAGAAAGTAATTTAGTAGTTTTTTTAATCCGAGAGATAGTTTCATAGAGGTGGACGGGAAGACGAATAGTGCGAGACTGATCGGCGATCGCTCTGGTAATAGCTTGTCTGATCCACCAGGTAGCATAAGTAGAAAATTTATAACCTTTTTCGTGGTCGAATTTTTCGGCTGCTCGAATAAGACCTAAAGAGCCTTCTTGAATCAAGTCTTGGAAAGATAAGCCACGGTTCATATATTTTTTGGCAATAGATACAACCAAACGGAGGTTAGACTGAACCATCTTATCCTTAGCTCTTCTGCCCAGAAAGAGGCGACGGCGGAATTTGCGATACTCCATATCGACTTCTCTGGCCCATTCCTCATCGGTAGCTTCTCGACCTAGACCATCTTCTAGACTATCTTTTAGTCTTTCTAGCTCCAATAAATCGGCAATTTGGCGAGCTAACTCAATTTCTTCTTCTGCCCTTAACAGTCGAATCCGACCAATTTCTTGTAGATAAATCCGAATAGAATCTTCTGTATAGGGTTTCTTTCGGCCACGTTCAGCACGGCGAGTAGTTCCCGCTTTTTTCTTTTTCCCTTTAGCTGCCGGTTTTAGATCAACATCGTCTTGGCTTTTATTTGTATCTTCTTCGATTAGGATTTCCCAATCGTTTCCAGGATTGGCGATTGTTGCTAGAACTTGATTAGCTTGGGTCATGCCGTTTTCCTCTTGCTCCTTCAGTGAGAATTTAATGATATTTGTTTAATTGACTTGTTTAGTTGCGTGGGACTTAAGCTTGTGTCTAATTACACCTGTCCTGACTCTTTATTACCGAGATTATTTGCCGATAACCAACAGCTTGGAGAAAGCTAATTGGTATCAAGCGAAAAAGGATCGGGGTTAGTGTTATCAACTAGATTTTCCGATTATTTTCCGATTTTAGCCTTGATTACGATGACTTGGGTGAAGTTTAGACAGAAATTACTAGTTTTTTCTTCAAGAAGTATAAAGAAACCACGAAGTTTTCTTTAGTTTGTCCCTATGGCATTGTAAGCAATTTAACGAAAAATAACACGGATTAGTTTTTTGTCAGGCAGAAATTGCTCTCTCAACTTCGGTAATTAAATATCTAAACATACTTAAATATACCTAAAAAATATTACTTAATGCCCTCCTAGGGGATTGAAAAGCGAGACTAAAATTCATTATTACTAAGAAAGGACTAAAAAACATAGGACATAAGTTTATTTCATGGATATAATTACTACGCTGTTTGGTGGAGTTACCTTGAATACTTTAGGGTCTCACCCCCCAGCAGAACCAGCTAGTAATAGTACGGTAAAACATAAAGCTCTAGATTGGGCAAGTCAGAGATTATTCCACGCCCTCAATGACGGAGACGGCAAGTATCGTGGGTCGGCTAGCTGCTTGAGACCCCGAAAAACGAAGAGGCGCGATCGCTTTTCGGGGCTAGATTCGGTAAAGGACACTAACGAAGTAATTAAGGAAACAAAAACAAGGAAAAAGAAGAGAACTAGCAATGATAACTAGCAACTGAGCGTCAATTCTTGAGAAAAACTGGAGAAAACTGCTTGGTTTTCGAGAAAAATCTTACAATCCTTTATTAGTAGCCCTACAGTGACTTATGAATCGGTTTTACTTTTTTCTGGCTCTGTTATCAACAGTAGCAATAGGACAGCAAGCCCTAGCTCACGGAGCAAATATTGAGTATCAGGAAACTTACGCTATTACCATTCAAGCCAAATACGACGACGGTACGCCGATGGCGAATGCTCAGGTGGTTGTTTACGCCCCCAGCGATCGCGCTACGCCCTGGCTAAAAGGGACAACGGATGAGTCGGGCAATTTTACTTTTATTCCCGACCGACAGCCCGAAAATCTAGGCAATTGGGATATTAAGGTGCGTCAGTCTGGACATGGCAATATTACTAGTATTCCGATAACCAATGATGTCCAAGCTGGAGAGCAGTCCCAAGTTCAGTCACTGGCTACTAAAACTGGCTATAATCCCATGCAAAAAATGGTAATGGCCGCAGCGGGAGTTTGGGGCTGTGTTGGTACGGCTTTGTTTTTTTCTCGTAAGTCTTCTTAAAAAAAGTTAATTTTAGTTTTTGAATGCACATTCCCGACGGTTTTCTTTCCCCCGATATTTGTCTGACTGGTTATGCTCTAACTGGTGGCGTTACCTGGTATTCCTTGAGTCAGATTAAGCGCGATCGCTACACTCAAGCAAATATTCCCAAAGCTTCCTTATTAACAGCTGCTTTTTTTGTGGCTTCTTTGATTCATATACCCATTCCCCCCACTAGCGTTCATCTGATTTTTAATGGTTTGATGGGTGCAGTATTGGGTTTTTATGCCTTTCCCGCCATCCTGATTGGTTTATTTTTCCAGGCGGTAATGTTTCAGCATGGAGGAATGTCCACTTTGGGGGTAAATGCAATTATTTTAGGCTCGCCGGCGATCGCCGCCCATCTTCTGTTTCGACAACGCGATCGTTTACAAGGAAAGAAACAACTCTTAACCAAAGTACTGTCTTTTGCTGCGGGTGCGGGAGCATTGTTACTGTCGGCAACTATGTTTGCCACCTTATTAGTTACTAATATCTCACCAGATATGGACGTTGACGCCGAAAGAACGGCGATCTTGGTGTCTATGGGTAGCTATGCTATTCAAGCCGTAATCGAGGGTGTATTTTGCGTCATGTTGGTTTCTTTTCTCGAACAGGTCAAGCCAGAATTATTGCGGTCTTAATTAGGAATTCGGAGTTAGTAGTAATCAGTAATTAGACCATGAAATTAGTCCTAGATCGTTATGCGCATTTAGATTCTCCGTTGCATCGTTGGCGACAGGAATATAAATTAGTCGGCTTGCTAAGTTTGATTTTTGCCTTTGCTTTTATTCAAAATCTGTGGTTGTTGCCAGTAATGATTACAATCACCAGTATTTTATTTCTAATTTCAGCAATACCCGTTTCATTTCTAATTACGCGGTTGCGCTATCCAAGCTGGTTTATCTTGGCGGTAATTGTTCTCTTGCCTTTTGTTTCTGGCAGTACTCCCATATTTGAATGGGGCTATTTGACAATCAAAGCCGAAGGATGTTGGCAAGCACTGTTAATTTCGGTGCGTTTTTTTTGTATCCTCACACTCAGCCTGATTTTGTTTGGTACTGCTCCTTTTTTGAGTAGTATCAAAGCCATGCGATCGCTAGGATTACCGCGAGTAATTGTGGATATGACCTTGCTCTCCTATCGCTATCTAGAGGAATTAGGCGAAATGCTCATAACTATGCAGCGAGCCATGAAATTGAGAGGATTTCAGCCCCGAAATCTGAGTCGTCGTAATTTAAAAATTTTTGCCCAGTTAACTGGTAGCATTTTGATTAGAAGTTACGAACGTTCTCTAAGAATTTATCAAGCCATGATTCTTAGGGGTTACGGTAGCCAAACAAACTCTAGAAAAAAACCAGGGAAATTTAGTTTAAACAGATATGGCGATCGCTACAGCCTTCTGGCAACGATGATGGCATTACTTACAGCAGTCTTATTGATTGCTATGGAAGTTTTGTTACCAAATTTTTGAGATGGTTTGGGCGATCGCTCGAACTAGTAATCACCACCAAAATAAAAAAAATCAATGAAGGATCTAGTAAAAACTGCCAATCAACTGTCTGTGAGAACCAAAGCTATTTCTATATCTAATTTGTGTTTTAGTTATGGACGCGAAAGAGCGATTCTCACCGATATAAATTTGGAGATTGCTACAGGAGAAACCGTAGGTTTGATTGGGGCAAATGGTGCAGGAAAAACTAGTTTGTTTTTGACTATTTGTGGTATTTTGCAACCTACCTATGGCGAAATAAAATTACTAGATCGCCCCATACAAGCAGGACGGTTCAACCCAGAAATCGGCTTAGTATTTCAAAATCCCGACGATCAGCTATTTTGCCCGACGGTACGGGATGATATTGCTTTTGGGTTAGAAAATATTAACCTCGATCCCGAAGAAATAGAAACTCGGATCGATACCGCTTTAGCGATGACTGGAGTTACCCATTTAGCCAGTCGCATTTCACATCAGCTTTCTGGGGGAGAAAAATGTATGGTAGCGATCGCTGCTGTCTTGGCTATGCTTCCCCAGATAGTATTGTATGATGAGCCTAGTGCCAATTTGGACTTACGAGCCAGACGAAGATTAATTCAATTTCTTTTAGCCTCTCATGAAACAATTATGGTTTCTTCCCACGATTTAGAATTAATTTTAGAAGTATGCGATCGCGTTATTATGCTAAATCAAGGTAGGATTGTTGCCGATGGTGTTCCAGACGAGATTATGAAAAACAAGCAGTTAATGGAAACAAATGGCTTGGAAGTACCTCATTCTTTGACTCACAAACATGAAGGATAAAAGAATCAGGAATAAGAGGAAAGAAATATGAGTAGTATTCCACAAGACGATCGAATTCAAATCTCAGAAGCCGAAGCCCAGGAAATGATGCGATCGCTATTGCACAAAGAAGATACTTGGGTAGAATGGGGGCAAATTTGTCAAAAGCTACAAAAAGCTGGTTATAGTACGCAACAAATTTTTGAGGATACGGGGTTTCAAAATAGCCAGCAAAATCTGGTGATTGTCGCCTCCCAAGTTTATAACAATTTGGTTCAAGGGGATGTTGCACCAGAGGTTTTAGCCTATTATAAAGGCCCTCGAAGCGACGTACTGCATGAATTTCGCGTCTTGAATCAAAAACAACGGGTAGACGCTGCTCTGCTGGCTTACGATAAGCGGTTAAATGTAGACGGAGCGCATCTAGTAGCCAAAGCGATTAAAGATGTCTCGCGGATGTCTCAGCTACCAGAAGCATTTACCAATCATCCTGGAGACTGGGTGGCATACTTATCTTGGAAAAGAGCTAAAGCTCAAAAAGATCTGCAACATCGCTCGCGATTAATTGCTCAGGGATTAAAGTTTGCCCATTCTGCTACTGCACGAGAAGCAATTGAGAAATTACTCAGTGATTTTAGCGTTATCAAAAGCGTTTCTGAACCCTTATTACCCCTATATCGCCTGGAGATAGAAGAAGAATTACCCCGTATAGTTCCTTTAGTTGGTGCTTATCCTCTCAACAGTCAAGAAATAGCAGCAGTAGAACAAGTTAAAATCGAGCAACCTTTTGGTAGTATCACCGTCAATCGTGGTAAATATGTACCAATTCCTGGTTGGCAAGCCGTGTTAAAAGCACGAGATCCCGTAGCTTATTTTTGTAGTAGCGATCGCCTACCAAAATCTCTATCGGGCAAGGCAGAAGAAGTTTTAATTATCGTAGATCGTCTCAATACCACTTGGGACGTTAATAGTTATTTTGTTGTCGAAATAGAAGGAAAATTAGAATTGCGTTGGTTTGAAACCGAACCAACCGATCCAATTGTCGGACAACTAGTCTTGGTTTTACGTCCTAAGAAAATCCTCGACGAAGGCAATATTATCGAACCTTGGCAGATGGACGATTAAATTTAATTCGGAATTCGGAATTCGACGGGCGATACAAGGGGAGGACGTTGCGTTCGGGTTGCCCAATTGCTTTATCGTCTTATTAATTTATAAGAGCGATCGCCATTATAGATAATACCAATTCTCAAAAATAGCTAATATGAAATACGAAAAAAAATGATACAAATAAACCTAGGTAGAAATAATGGGCTAGGACGCTGATGAGTGGAGTTATCAAAATAGAAATAGAGGAAACAACCGACAAACTACGACAACTACTTAAGTCCTCGGAACATCGAAAGGTTAAAGAAAGAATTCAGGTATTATACTGGCTCACTCTTGAACCAGTAACAACTACAGCAGCGATCGCTTCGTTGCGGCGATACAACCCCTCATTCATGTACAGCATAGCTTTTTATTGTCCCACTTAGCGCAACCAGTGCCAGTTCATCTAGCTTGGCTCAAATCAATATTTGTTTCATACTACAAAATAGCTTCATTTGGAGCAACAGAACCGTATGAGGTATAGAGAAAAGTATCTAATCACTTGTTACGCAGCCAGGTCTCGTAGGAGCGAACCGCCCTCTGGTCCACTGCGTAGCGCTCGAGCATCTGCCTAAATTCCGCCACGTTGAACTCTGGCCAAAGCAAGTCGCTAAAGAACACCCGAGCCAGTGCTGCCTCGACTTGCATAAAGTCATCGAGCTCCCGAACACCCCCGGTAATGATCAGCATCTGGACTGTGCGCAGCTCGGGCGGTAGAGTACTGCTCCACAGGTGGTCGGCGTACATCTGGTCAGTGATCTCGTCGGGGGTGAGCGTCCCCTCTACACACTGAGCAGCCAGTCGCCGCGCGGCTTGGATTAAGTCGGAGCGGCTGCTATAGTTGATAGCCATCGATAGGTGAAGCCGGTCGTGAGTGCAAGTCTGCTCGGCCACGTACCGCAGGATGTCTCGCTGTGGTGCCAATATGCCATCAATGTCGCCCATCAGATGAAGGCGGATCCCGGTGTCGTGCCACTGTGGTAAGTATTCTAGGGCAAGTCGGGCGAAGTCAGCCAGCGCCACGCTCCACTGTTGGTAGCCACGGAGCGTCCGACGCAGGTCCCGGACAATATGCAGAGTGAGCGCAGGGATGCCTTGATGAATGCACTCGTCGGCAATCGCCTGCACCTGGACGAACCCGCGATCGTAGCATTTGTCTAGCGCGATGCCGTGCTGCACGGCCCAGCGGCGAGCTCCATCGATGTTAGTCGCCACATGGAGCGGCACCGTGGCACATCGGGGAAGGTTTTGGGCGGGGTGGTCATCTTCGAGGTAGTGTTCACACATCTTATATCATGCTTGAGTACGAATGCTAAAGTATTCATCTTCAAATTTAGAATTCAATGGGGAAGTTATCGGGAAGTTTTCTTGAGGGGGTTCTTCCTTGGCTATTTTTGTTTCACAAAACTTTAATGAGCCAGTTTATACCCAACTAACGGTCAAGGATATGTATCGCAAGGAAGGAGAAGCGGATTTTGATGAAACTCACTATTATCAACATCCCGAACAGTATGAGTCGATTTTTGCCCCCTACACCCATACTGCGAATATTATGCTCAATGGTATCTATTGGGAGAAGCAGCTAGCTATTTTCAGGGGGCGGTGTCAACTGAACAATGGGTTTCATCCATGCAGTCGGTGAGAAATCCTTTGGGTCAGACTGTCTCTAGAAGTCTCAAATCTAAGCAATACCACACTTCTTTACCAGGAGTACCTGATGGAGAATATGTAGTGATTCAATTTAACACCTCCTTCGAGCATAAGAAATCTGCTGTTGAGACTGTTACCCCGATGAAGGATCCAGATGGGAAGTGGCGCGTATGTGGATACTACATTAAATAACTATTTGTTACAGAGATGGCAAGAAGCCAACAATTTCCTTTTGTTTGAGCCAAGATTATAGTAAGAGAATAAATGTCAAATATCCTCAATCGATACAATAGGGAGGATTGAAAAATGAGTGAAAAAAATTACATTTTAATTTCGGCAACTATTTTTGCTTTAGTTGCACTCTTGCATTTTGTTAGACTTTTTACCCATTGGTCATTTCAAATTGGTGCTGTTACTGTTCCGCTCTGGGGGTCATGGCTTGGACTTTTAATTGGAGCTACATTGAGCATCTGGGCGTTTCGTCTGTTATCTCAGTGGAAGATTACTCACCAGTAATTACGAGGGATAAACTGATAAAATTGCCCGATAATTGAATGGCTTTTACTGCTTGATGGAAACTTAATTTTTGATTTTTGTCCCCAAACACTTTTTGTAAACTAGTTTTGTTATTCGCTAATTCAAAGCTTTTCTCTGGGCGATCGCTCTACAAAATAACCAAGGATTATTCTGAGTTTTAGCTTGGTTTTTGAGTTAAAAGTTTTCTATCATCATTAGAAGGGCTGCTCTATTTAACCTATGACTGCATCGATTGAAAACAAACCACTCTTAAAACAACCCGAACGCCTAGAAACCCGACTCAAGGAAATTCCCCCCGAACCTGGAGTCTATTTTATGCGGAGTGGCAATGGAGATATTTTATATATTGGCAAGTCCAAAAAACTACGCTCGCGCGTCCGTTCTTATTTTCGTGACTCTCAAAAACTGAGCGATCGCATTGCGATGATGCTCCGTCAGGTGACAGAGATTGAGTTTATTGTCACCGACACCGACGCAGAAGCTTTGGCATTAGAAGCTAATTTAATTAAAAAACACCAGCCTTACTACAATGTCTTGCTTAAGGATGATAAAAAATATCCTTATGTCTGCATTACTTGGTCGGAAGACTATCCCCGTATTTATATTACCCGCAAACGCAGAGCAACTAATAAACGCGATCGCTATTATGGCCCCTATGTGGATACTCGTCTCTTACGCTACACCCTACATCTAATTAAGCGAGTCTTTCCCCTGCGCCAACGTCGCAAACCTCTATTTAAAGATCGTCCCTGTCTTAACTATGACATGGGTAGATGTCCTGGGGTGTGTCAATCTTTAATTACTCCCGAAGATTATAAAAAAATTGTCAATAAAGTAGCAATGGTCTTTCAGGGTAGGACTGATGAACTAGTAAAAGCGATCCAATCTCAGATGGAGAAGGCGGTAGAAAGATTAGATTTTGAAAAAGCTGCGAACTATCGCGACCAAATCAAAGCCTTGTCTAGTCTCAATGCCGATCAAAAAGTAGCTTTACCCGATGATACGGTATCTCGCGATGCGATCGCTTTAGCTGCGGATGAGAAACACTGTTGTATTCAATTATTCCAAATCCGTGCGGGTAAGTTAGTCGGACGTTTGGGTTTCTTTGCCGATGCTACATCTGGTACGCCAGGGGCGATTTTACAACGAGTATTAGAAGAACACTACTCCACTGTCGAACCAATCGAAATCCCTAGAGAAATTTTAGTACAGCACGAGCTACCCGAAGCAGAAATACTTACCCAATGGTTAAGCAAGCAAAAAGCCAAAAAGGTCACCATAGTTAATCCTCAAAGACAGATCAAAGCCGAACTAGTGGAAATGGTGGAACGCAACGCCAACTACGAACTAGAACGGACACAAAGAGTAAGCGATCGCAACGATCGGGCTTTACAAGATTTAACAAATATCCTCGATCTACCTGAAGTACCTAAACGGATTGAAGGTTATGATATATCTCACGTTCAGGGTTCCAACGCCGTCGCCTCTCAGGTTGTCTTTGTCGATGGGGTTCCCGCCAAACAACACTATCGCCATTACAAAATCAAAAATCCCGATGTTAAGATCGGACATTCTGATGACTTTGCCAGTATGGCAGAAGTTCTCGGTCGTCGTTTTCGCAAATATAGCAACCCTAGGGATACTTCTTATCTCCAAGGCGATGATTTTCCCGATCTGGTGATGATTGACGGTGGTAAAGGACAACTATCTTCAGTGGTTAAGGTATTGCAAGATCTGAACTTACTAGATAAAGTCAAAGTAGTTAGTTTGGCAAAAAAACGCGAAGAAATCTTTTTACCAGGAGCATCAACACCCCTAGACACAGATCCAGAACAACCAGGGGTACAATTATTAAGAAGAGTAAGGGATGAGTCGCACCGTTTTGCAGTCAGCTTCCATCGTCAACAAAGACTCAAAAATAGCAGGCGATCGCGTTTGTCAGAAATTCCAGGTTTGGGCTTTCACCGCCAAAAACAACTCCTGGCTCACTTTCATTCTCTTGACTATATTCGCGAAGCCAACGTCAATGAGTTAACTAAAGTACCTGGTATTGGTGAAGCTCTAGCTAGAGAGATTTACAACTACTTTCATCCCCATTAATCGCGATCGTAGTAGGTTAACTGACGATTAAATCTAGCTTGCTCGATCTAATTTATCTTTAATTACCTTCTCGATTTCTTCTAAAGTCATATTTCCACTATATCGCGTTGCATTAGGATCGCGACGACTGATTAAAATTGCTAAAGCTTGGCTAAATTCCTCATCATCATTACGATGTTGAGAGATATATTGTTTTAGCTGAGTATTATTCATTTGTTCGAGATTAGACAAATTCCCATTCTCCATCAGAGTCAATTCTCATGAGGTCAATTCAGATCGAAAGATCGAAAAGCAACAACAGAAGTTATTATACGAAATCCGATTGCCAAAAAGTACCAAAAAATCGGTCGTAGAGACGTGTCTTGGTGAGCGTTCCCTTGCCCCCATTCGGGGATAAACGTCTTACGCCGATATGCGAAGCGGTATCCTTTAGGACGCGGGGTCTCACCGCAATATATTACGTCTCTACAGGGTTTAACGATTTAACCGATAAGTATTCTATGTAAACAGGATTTGGTATTAAAGACAAAAACTTGCTCTAACTAAAAGTGGTAGTCTTCGCTCATATAAATTGTTAGCAACTACCCTGATATTTCCATTTGTAGCATCTAAAGCTGCGGAAATAGAACCATGTCTGATTCTGCGAGGTGACATTTTCTTAGAGATCCCAGCCTTCTTACAGATGCGGTCATCAACTTTAGTCGTCTCTCTAGCAATTAACCATTCAAGAAATGGCGATCGCTATGTAATTAATTTTGCGTAATTACTTATTTCTAGGTTCATGTTCCAGTATCCTTCAATTCTTGAGTATGCGTTTGCATTAGACTTATATCAAGATAAAAAGGATTTATTTAGATGAATAAATACTTCTTCAGTTACCTCAGAGGTTTGTTCAATAAAACCAGCCGCTTTAAAACATTTGATACTCCTTAGATTGTCAACTTCAATGTATGCTTCAATTGCCTTAATATCAGCAATCTCATGGTTAAACTTCAATGTAGAAAGAATTCGTCTACCGTAGCCACGACTCCATTTATTAGGATTAACTAGAAAACTAATAATTGCTGTTGCATTAGAGTAGGTTTCAAGATGTACTAAACCAACAGGAGTATTCTCTTCGTAAACTATATATGCCCTTTGTTCGTCAGAGGTGCGTACCCAATTTAACCATTTATTTAATGGTAACATGCCATCAAGTCTTCTTTTAATTTCAGGATTTTGAAACCAAGACTCTAGCAAAAACAGGTCAGATTTATCAACAGGAGTGAATGTAAAGGCAAGTTCAGTAATTTTATTCTGTTCTTTCATTTTTTCTCAGTATAACTTTAGAAGTTTTGACATTGAACAACTACAAATTTAATTTCTCTTTTGTTACTTTTGATGAAATGGTATCAGAGATCGCTAACAGGAAAAGAATAATTTCAAAGCTGCGATGCAAAGCACGATTATTTAACTAAAAATGAGTTAAGCTTTAGATGACTTTTGAAGTCGAAGTTTGCCACTTGTTTAAATATATATTGGTAGTTGAATGGATTTTACACAACTTAACCGATTGCTAGCCAATTCTACCTATCGCGAACTGGGATTAAGAGCCAAAGAATATTTACAATATCAAAACGCTGGTGGCGAAGAACAATATTTAGCAGAAGTGACGATGTATAACTGTATGGTTAGCTTTCTTAAGGATTTGGGTATGAAACCACAACAAGCAGAAGAATATTGCGAACAACAAGATAATTTAACTGAATTGGCTTATTACATTAACTCGATCTTAGGTTAGGAAATATTGTCAAAATTATAGTTAGATCGAGCAATTCTTAATATTAGCTTACTTCTAAAAAATCAATCTTCCATTGTTTATTTTGTCGGATAATTTGAAACTTTAGCGGAATTTCTCGACCAGACTCTAAAATCAAAGTAACGTCAATTGTAGAACTATTTCCCGCTTCACTCATTTGAGGAATTGCTAATAAAGTCCGTTTATATTGTTTGAATTTTTTATTTTTAATCAGCTTCCTAAACTGGGGCTTAGAAATTATACTCTGAAAATTATCCGTAGTAGAACCATAAGCTTCATTTATTTTATCTTCAATAATTAGCTTAAAGAAATCACTAATTACCGCTGGTATTCCTTGAGTATTTCTCATGACAATGACCACAATCGATACCCAGACAAGAAGAGCAATTCCCGCGATCGCAACCAGAGCAATTAAAATATATTTACCATAAGACTGTAGAAATTCCATATTACAAAGCTCGTAGTAATGGCTAAAGCCATCAATAGCAGTAAGTTTTTTAAAATTTTATTTAACTAGAGCCACTTTGGACAAATTGTAGCTTAAAGCTTTTATTAAAATCTCCCTTAATTTTAGCCAGACGATGCCACAATCAAAGCTACTATAAAATTTACTTACTAAATTTAAATTAGTAGATTAAACACAACAAATTTTAAAATTATGCAACAATTATTTAATATCATTAATTTGATTCCTGGTTATTTAATATTTTTGGCAATTTTCTTGGTAATATTGCCTACTTTTGTGGCAATTTTATTGCGTTATGCTCTCTATCGACATCTAAAATATTTAGCCGTAAAAACCAAAAGATTACTAGCGGGAACGAGTTTAGAATCTACTCCCAAAATAATTACCAAATTAGAACAAAGATTTGTCGCTATCGACCACAATTTAGAGCGAATCAATACTGCTTCGGCGATCGAGGGAGTATACAACCAAGAAAAATTTTATTTCTTAGGATTATCTTTAGGGTGCGAGTTTGTTGATAGTTTGTGTCGGATATTACCCAATCTCTTACTTTCTTTTGGTTTGCTAGGAACATTTTTAGGAATTACTTTCAATTTAGCTAATTTAAGTCAAACTATTACTCAAATAGATATTACCGACGTGAGAAATCTAGTCGAAGAACTAGATCGCCCTTTGCAGGGAATGGGGATCGCTTTTACTACTAGTTTAGTCGCGATCGCCTGTAGTTCTTTGTTAACTGTTTTAAATTTACTTTGGAATACTAGTGTTATCAAATCTGGTTTACTTAGCAATTTAGAAGACTATATTGATAATATTTATCTACTCAAAATGCAGCCTGTTAGTTACCTCGAAGAAGCCATAGATAAATTTAGCGGTAACTTCGACCAAATGCTGCATAAACTAGGCGATACCATTGAAGAATCTATTAGTAAAGCTTTTAGTAAAATCGAAAAAAGTGCTAGTACCTTTGAACAAGCAGCTAACGTTTTAGATACTAGTGGTTTTCCTGAAAGACTGGCTGCTGCTACTAACGATCTGGCGATCGCGCAAAATCAATTTTCTCAATCTTCTTTAGTATTACAAAAATCTACTAGTTCTTTTGAACACAATTTAGTTTCGATGCAAAAGCTAACCAGAAAGTTCTTAGAATTAAATCAACAAATCAATAAGCTAGAGCAACAATACAACGATTTAGTTAACCTCAATCAAGAAAAAAATGCGATCGAGCGATCGGGTTTAAAAGAAATACAACAAGAACTATCCAGACTAGTCAATAAAATACAATAATTTATTATGCTTATTTCAGCAAATTTACCCATAAATCCCGACCGATTTGCTCAACAAGACCAAATATTAACTATTACTGGTGCAACTTGGACTGATTATCAGAAATTTGAGTCTCAAGAATATTTAGGATATCGAGTTTCTTATTTCAAGGGGGAAATAACTATTGTGTCCCCAGGGCGAAACCACGAACGAATTGCTGCGGTAATTAATCGCTTAATTATTGCTTATTGCGAAAAATATAATCTTCAAGATTTTCCTTTTGGACAAACAAGATTAAATGTCTGGGGACAGGCGGGAAAAGAGCCAGATCTTGCCTATGCTTTTAATTCTGATAAAGATTTGCCAGACTTGGCGGTTGAAGTTATTTTTAGTAGTGGCGATCTGGAAACTTTAAAATCGAGCTATAAAACTATTGGTATTGCCGAACTATGGGTTTGGAAGCACAACAAAATTACCTTTTATTCCCTAGAACGAGACAATTATATTGAGATTGAATTGAGTAGAATACTTACTGGCATCGAATCAAAGTCTTTGGTTAAATATATCAATCGAGGATTTACAGAAAGCCCCGCTGTAATTAAAAAAGACTTTTTGAAATTTATTTAGTGTTATTTAGTGCGATCGCTCGTCAATGATTAAACCAAAGATTATACCAATTCAATTCATGTTTGCAACAGATAACAGTAGTAGGGGCGGTTCGCGATGCGGAGCGATATGCGAAGCGGTATCCGTGATAGAGTCCTTTAGGGCGAACCGCCCCTACAAGATGTGTCTTCTAATACAAATTAAATTAATTATTAATCGCGTTGATATCTTCAGTCATAACTTTCAAACGTACAATGCGATCGCCTTCCTCATCTAAAGGTACTTCAATAATGTCGTTGGTCAAAGATTCCAAACAGGTTAAAAGCGATCGCAAGTTAGGATTAGATGCCCCCGTTTCCACATAGAGGCGATCGGCAACATTACTCATTCGTTTCCAAGTAGTATAGAGTTTGCCTACAGTTTGCTCTAGAGTAGTAGCCTGTTTAACTAGATCCGCAGCGGTGTTAATACAATCGAGTCTGAGAGCCTCTTCTAACGCCATTTCCATATCCACTGGCTTATCTCTTAGGGTTTGTACTTGAGCAGCAGCATCGAGATATTTAGCCAGGTTTTTTGCCTCGGTGGTCATCATTTTGACCGTATCGATGTCGGGACTTTCGGCAATTTCTTTTTTAATTTCTACCAAGTGGGAGTCGGGTAACTTCTCCATTTCCCGCACCAGAGGGGCGAGGTGACGAGCGGGTAACGAGCCTTCGGTTGCCTTTTCCTTAACCTCATCGGGCAATAATTCCGAACTCATCGCCGTCCATTCATCGGAGAGTTGTTTGACTTCTCGGCGAGTGATGCGATCGCCTTTTTGGGCAGCCTCGCTAACTAACTGTTGAATTTCGGGGGCAGAATTAGCAGTTTCTACAAACGCTCGCTTGCTGAAATTATTAATGCTATTTGGATCTAACGTCCCATCCGCCAGGAGAGTATCGGCACTGTTTGCCAGTTGAATCAAAGCATAAGCCTGAGATTTAGTAATCTCGCGATCTTTAAGCCAGTTGAGAAAACCTGCCCCTCTGCCTTCACCGCCTTTCTTTTCCCGATCGCGAATCGAACGCAATACCCGTCCCCGCCAAATATCTGTTTGCAAGTCAAAGCGATCGCAAATCTTCCAAATTGTATCTAGTTGCTCGCGGAAATCCGATTCTCGAATCTCCTCATCTTCAGGATCGGGCAGATCGAAGTTAAAATCTGCGGGAATCTCCAAAGCAGCAACAATTTCTTCTGGAGAAACTCCATTTCCATTAACTAGGTCAACTTCACTCATGCGGGGCAAAATATAACAGTAACAAGCAGGTTAACACAGATCGCCATAGCTTCAATTATGCAATCTGTACCTAAGATATTAAATAACAAAATCAACAGAAGTAGAAACAACTTTACCCCAGTAGATCTTTAAACTTCTAAAAGAACTAGATAAATTATGAATTAAACTTTTTGTCAATCTGTACATATACTTAGTCAATAAGTAAATATGTAGATTTGTAAATTTACGCTTTTTTGGTTTTCAAATAAATTGCTGGAACTATTGCCAAGATTAGTCGATCGAATTTGTCCTAAAGCATTACTGGTAAAATTGACAACAAAATCCCATTATAAGGCTATTTGTTGTTGAGGTAATCAACATTTTAAAACGACTCCAGACCATTGGCAAACTCGTTACCTATTCTCATTAATATTATTGATATTTCTTTACTTAATATTTATTTTCAAATTCCAC
Source organism: Pleurocapsa sp. MO_226.B13 (assembly GCA_030064795.1). The sequence continues at coordinate 26,860 of JASJEI010000021.1, forward strand.
AACTATCCATTGAATTAATGGTTTTAACAGTCACTGTAGTTTACAAGCTACAGTTTAACGTACTACTTGAATTGCGATCGCGATTCCATAACGAATAACCATAAAATCTAAAACCAAACGAATAAATTCAATTGGGTTACTGCCAGATTCTAATATTTTTTTACCTTCTTCTGTTTCGAGAAAACCAATCGGATCTACTCTAAAGATATTTTATAAAGTAGGAGGTATTCTGGTGGATATAAGTTTTAAGACTTTAGACAGATATGCAACCAGACTCACCCGAATCTCTGAGAGTTGATTTTGTTAAAGAGAGAGAGGAAGCCTATAAACGAATTTACAAGCGATCGCCAATACTATCCAGTCATGCTGTCGGTTGGGAATCCTTGGGAATTGCTTACGATTGGTATCGTGTTGAAAAAGTACCCAAGATTATTTCACAGCAGCATGCTATTGGCATTTTTACTGATGTACCATCTCCCGCTATCACAGAAAGATATATAGATGGACGTTTTAAACGAGAGCAAGTTGTTCTAGGTAGTTGTGTCATTGTTCCTGCAAATATGAGTCAGTATGCAGAATGGAATCAAGAAAGTGGCGCGATAACTATGTCAATCGATCCGATCGTTTTTGCTCAAACTATCCACGAAGTAGTCGATCCAGATACTATAGAACTTTTACCTTTATTTGCCACCCCCGATCCTTTTATTTATCAAATCGGTGTGGCACTCAAATCAGCTTTAACCAAACATAGTACTAGCAGTCGTCTATATGCGGAAACTTTAGTTAACACGCTTATTCTGCATTTACTAGAGCATTACTGCACTAATCGCCCCAGTCTACAAGAAGCTGTATCGGGACAGCTACCTCGATATAAACTACAACAAGTAATTGATTACATTAATGCTTATCTCGAGCGCGATTTGAGCCTCAAAGAACTCTCTAATCTCTTGCAAATGAGTCCTCATTATTTTTCTAAGCTATTCAAACAAAGCACGGGGACTACTCCCCATCGATATGTAATTAAGTGTCGCATCGAAAAAGCTAAATATTTAATACGACATAGTAAATTATCTCTGGCTGAAATCTCCACTCAAGTGGGTTTTACCGATCAAAGTCATCTCCACCGCCATTTTAAACGTTTGGTTGGCGTTACCCCGAAAGTTTATTTTCACGAGTTTCATTAAACAGTATTATCTTTAAGATCGACAATATATTTGAGTTAGCTGGTATTAATGCCAAATTCTCAGCGCAAGTCTTCAATTAACATAGCTTTTATTGCTAGTTGGCTTTTTTTCTTGGGTAGTGCAATCTTTACTATAGAGGCTGCCTTAGAAGCGATCGCAGTTAGTTCTTTATTGTCGTTTGTTCACTTTTTGGCTTGCTTATTTTTTAGCGTTGGCTCGTTGTTGTTCGTGTACGATACGAAAAAATAAATTTGGCAATTTCTGCACAGGCTGGCAAAGCATCAGTCTACAGCTAATGCTATTCAAACAAATAGCTAGAATATCCAAAAAGACGAATAATCTACAAGATAACTGCTAGGGAAATTTTCCATAATAATAGCCAAAATATCGCTGGAAAAATAAAGTGAGATCGCCATGAAACTCGAAAACCAAATGTATGAAGGTGCGCCCTGGTGTTTGGGGCGATACGACAGTTTTGAAGTCAATAAACCCCAATTAATTACTCTTTTGGGTCATGATTATGTAATTTGGAAAGATAAATCGGGTAATTTAAACGCGATCGATAATATCTGTCCCCATGCTGGGGCAAATTTGGCTAAGGGTGGTTATATTGTCGATGTTGAAGGTAAAGATTGTTTGGCTTGTCCCTATCACGGTAACAAGGTTCAGTTTTTTGGCGATGGTAAGGTAGTTATTGACGGTAAAGTTTCTACTAAAGCCATCCAACCAGTATTGCCCTTACAAATTGTAGACGATCTGGTTTGGACTTATGGGCTTAGTTGGCAAGAACAAGATGGTAAGTTAGTTGCTGCACCTATTCAACCCAGATTATCAATTCCCGATTATAGTACAGTTCCCAATCTACCAGAATATTGCTCCCAGCTACGGTTAGAAGGACTCAATCATATTTATTCTCGCTCGGAATCAGTTAATTGCAATCTTGCTCAAGCCATCTGGAATATTCACGATGGGGAACACTTTGCAGGTACGCATCGCGATACTATGTTATCTCAAGAAATAAAAATTGATAATTTGATTCAAGACGAACATAAGATTTCTTGGCAGCTAACTCTCAACAAAAGAAGCGATCGCGCTGCTAAAAAAAGTAAAATGAACTTACTGGTAGAGAAGTCATTTGTTCAAGCTTTTAATACTTTTTTACCCAGCTTGGCAGTCGTCACTTTAGATTTTAAGGGCAATATTATAGTAGGCATTGTAACTATGTATCCCGAATCACCTCAAAGAGTTCGATTGTGTTTGGATAGTTATACAGACCTTAATTTTACTTGGTGGCAAAAACTAATTAGATTACGTCAAATATCAAATTTATTTCGCGATCGCCTGATTATGGAAGATATTGCCATTATGGAAAATCTCTATACTACTTTTAATCAAAAGATCGTCCTCAAAAACGATACTCCCGCCCAATTAGCGATGAATTATCTTCAGGATTGGAATAGTCGATCGAGATTCTATAGATAATTTTGAATTCGATTAAATAGATCGTCGTAATCAATTGTCTCAAAGTTAGTTGTATCAACTTTAATAGTAGTGTCGCAAATATCTAAAATTTCATAACCACCTTGTTTAAAGTTAAATTCCATTTCATCATAGATAAAGCTATCTACATGACCTGGATGTCTTTCTCCTGACCTAGCTCTATGTTTAAATCTTGATAAAGCCAAAGGTATTTCTACATGGCAGTGAACTTGTAACAAATAGCACTGATATTTATCTTTTATTTTCTTTAGTTTTTCGGTATCGGGCTTAATTTTAAAATTGCTTTCTATAATTACCGAATTACTCGAATCTAATATTTTTTCCGTAGCTAAATAGAGTAAGCAATAGCTAACAATACCCAATTTTTTTGACCATTGACTATCCGAATATCCTAGTGAATCATACAGAGATTCTTGAAAATCATCTCTGCCAAAAACTGGTAACGAAAATTTTTTTCCGATTTTTCTAGCTAACCTCGTTTTACCAGTACATGAAAAACCTGAAACAATCATCAATGTCGGCTGAGTCATGATTGATATTAGCGATCGTTTTATTAATCAGAGTATAGCAATCTTAAATCATTCTTAAAATTAGTGCGATTGGAATCGGAATCACAGTGTTAAAAAATTGCAGTAAAGCGATCGCAATATAATAAATTTAATCGATGCTTTGTTACAGCTAATCATGGTTAGTCATCAATCCAAAATACTCCCTTTAGAAAACGGCGATCGTCTTTCTCGTATAGAATTTGAGCGACGATATCAAGCAATGCCCAAAGTTAAGAAAGCCGAACTAATCGAAGGAAGAGTATATATGGCATCTCCTGTGAGAATTATTCACGGACAACCTCACGCTTACATTATGACTTGGTTAGGAGTGTACTGTGCAGCCACCCCAGGAACACAATTTGCCGATAATACTACCGTCAGGCTGGATACAGATAATGAACCTCAACCCGATGCTTTACTGCGAATTGAAGGGGGACAGTCGCAGATAGATGTTGATGATTATATACAGGGTGCGCCAGAGTTAATTGTAGAAATTGCTGGTAGGGGCGATTCGCGAATCGCCCCTACTTACGATCAACTCGAAAAGCTTCAAGTTGATCGTCGCAATGGAGTACGGGAATATCTGATTTGGCAAGTAAGCGATCGCATTTTTGATTGGTTTCGCCTTCTAGATGGAGAATATACTAAGCTGCAACCAGAACACAACCAGATTATCAAAAGCAAAGTCTTTCCTGGTTTATGGTTGGCAGTCGATTCTTTATTGAATGATGACCTAGCTAAAGTTCTCAAGACAATACAGCAAGGAATAGCGACAACAGAACATCAAGATTTTGTCAACGAAATTAGCAATTATTAAAGCGATCGCCACCAATCTTATAAATAATGCTTTATTCCTTGTTCCTTGTTTCTTGTTCCTGATTCCTCTCTCCTCGTCCCTTAGTCAGTCACCCAAACAGATACCCAAACCTCTAGCGGTTTTAACAAGGGTATCTTCGGGATCTACAGCCCGATAATCTTTAATCGCTTCAGTAATAGGTACACTGGTAACTTGACGATCGTGCCAAGCAACCATGCGATCGTATTTTTCTTGAGCAATTAAATCCACTGCTGCTACACCAAAAGCCGAGGCGAGGATTCGATCTAAAGGCGAAGAAATACCGCCCCGTTGAGTATGACCTAATACAGTTACTCTGGTTTCTGCACCGCTTTTTTGAGTAATTTGTTCGGCTAAATATTGACCGATCCCTCCCAAACGACAATCAGCAAAATGTCCTTGTTCTAATACGTCCCCAGATTCTGTACATACCGCTTCTGAAACTACGGCGATTGAATAATCTTGTCCTCTGGCTTGCCTTTTCTTGATGTGTTCGCAGATTCTACCAATTTTATAAGGAATTTCAGGAATCATTATTATGTTTGCTCCTCCTGCAATTCCTGCATTAAGGGCAATGTGTCCTGCATCTCTTCCCATCACTTCTAGCACCATAACTCGGCTATGACTTGCAGCGGTAAAATGCAGGCGATCGATCGCTTCGGTGGCAATATTAACCGCCGTATCAAAACCGATAGATCTTTCGGTGATCCCGACATCATTATCAATAGTTTTGGGAATACCAACTAGGTTTATGCCTCCCTGCTGTGCTAGTTTACGTAAGATAGCCAGACTACCATCACCGCCAATACCGATCAAAGCATCGAGATCTAACTGTTTATATCCTTCGATAATTTCTGAAGAGCGATCTGCTAATGTTCCATCAGACATCGGAAAGGCAAAGGGATCTCCTTTATTGGTTGTCCCTAAGATTGTTCCTCCCATAGTCAGAAGGCTATCTACCTTGGTTACGTCCAATGGCATGGCTTCGGGAGGACGAGCCATCAAGCCATGAGTCGCCTTACAAATTCCCAGTACTTCCCAACCATAGACATTTACCGCACAACGAGTTACCGCCCGAATTACAGCATTTAACCCCGCACAATCACCGCCACTGGTCAAAATACCGATCCGTTTTCTTTCTGGCATTTTTACTAGACTTAATTTTGTTACTCATCTTATTTTCTGCTTAATGGTTACAAAGGCTACAAAATTAAACAAATTTCTATAATTCAGTGAGTAGTTACCAACTAGCGATCTGTTATTCGCCTTAATTTAGGCTTAACCATTGGATAGTTTTTAATTAACTTAAATCCTTTAAGCATAAGTTATGGGCGTTTATCAACAGCAAAACATGAGTCAAGTACCCGATAACAGTAAAGATGATTTTTTGTATCCCCGCGACAGTTATCGTGGTGATTTTTCGCCCCAAAATCTAGCTTTCAATGCTAATTTACAAGAGTTTGCCCAAAAAGTTTCTTATATCTGCGGTTTAGAAACTAACGGCAAAATATCTACTAAAGAAGCCTACGATCGCATTAAAAAACTCTGGCATCAATTAAAGACCTCTAAAAAAGAACTATTAGATCGCCCAGATCTCAATGAATGAGTTATTGTTCGCTGGTCATTGGTAAATTCCATGTTTGAGGATTAAATTCTGTCATCGAGTTAAGCACTCGATCGGCTGCGGAAAATAGTTTTCGCTCTAGTACTGGATCGGGAATAACTACCACTGACATCCCTGCTGCGATCGCAGCTTTCATCCCTGAAAGCGAATCTTCAAATACCAGACACTGTTCAGGTTGAGCATTTAGTCTTTTAATGGTAAGCAAAAATATATCTGGTGCGGGTTTTCCCTGTTTTATTTCTGGATCGTCACCCAGAGTAATTACTTGAAAGTGCTTCAACCATTGTTGATGATTGACGGTTTTCATCGCAAAGTTTTCTTGGGAAGAACTGGTAGCGATCGCTTGGGGGATATTATGTTGGGCTAGATGTTCGACTAGTTCTTTTGTTCCTGGTAAGAATTGCGCGGTGGAATAGAGAGGATATAGTAATTTGTTTCTTTCTAGCAAATATTCTTTTAGATAAGGGGGGTTTTTTAGCTATCAAGCGGATGACGCAAAACTGGAAAGTTAGCTAAATTACCATTAGTACTTGCCCGAACAAAATTGCTATTTTTTATATGACTAAAAGTCAAAATATTGTACGTGGGGCATTTTTTATCGTTGCTTCCGAATTTAGTTTTGCCCTGAGTGCAGCCATCATTAAGCTAGTATCGGTTTCATTACCCAACGAATCAATTGTCTTTTTCCGCAATCTATTTGGATTAATTATCTTAGTCCCCTTACTAATTAGAGCTGAAACTAAAATACTACATACAAATTGTTTTCATCTGCACTTAATGCGTTCTGGTTTTGGTATGGCTGCTATGTTTACCTTTTTTTATGCTTTAGGGCATATCCCTTTGGGAGATTCAATGTTAATTAAATCAACTATTCCTTTAATTATTCCTTTTGTCTCCTTAATTTGGCTGCAAGAAAGTCTGACACAACCCGTAATTATTGCTGGAACATTGGGATTTTTGGGAGTATTTTTGATTTTAGACCCCACTGGCAAAACAGATTGGGCGAGCTTGGTGGCATTAGCTAGTAGTATCATGGCTGCAATGGCTTTTGTTACTGTACGCAAACTTTCAGCTACCGAACCACCATTACGTATAGTTTCCTATTTTGCCATTTTTGGTGTCTGTATCTCCTCTATTCCTTTAATTTGGGCTTGGCAAACTCCCACGCCAATCCAATATTTAATGTTAGTAGGAATCGCCTTGACGACAACTATCGGTCAACTACTATTAACTCGCGGATATCAAAACGCCTCGGCTTCTAAAGTTGGTATCTTTACCTATACTTCCGTACCGTTTGGAACATTTCTCGGTTGGTTATTCTGGGACGATCTGTTAGATATTAATTCGCTTTTTGGTGGGGTATTGATTGTTCTGGCTGGCTTAATTATCTTAAGGACTAGAAGAGTCGAGCAAAAACAAAAACAACCTGATAATTAACCTGAGTTCGGAGTTTGCCCTCGGTAGTTCCTATAGCTGGTCGTCCGCCGAGTCTTGTTGGCAGTTCATGAACCCCGTCGCCCGAAAAGGCGTTTATCAAACGGTAACTGAGAAAAAAATAGCATCAGACTACAAAATCTGATGCTGCACAAATTACTAGTTATTTGGGCGTTGCTGAATAGTGGTATGATTCTATTACTTTCACGCTCGCTCGGATTAGCTTAAAAGCTAATAGCTAATAGCTACGAACAGATTACTTTTCAATTTCATACCTTAAATCAGCAACGCCGTTATTTGCTATTCTCTCTCTAAGGTGCTAGAGCATTACCTCTGAGCAAGCTACCGATAGTTTTTGCCGTCACCTTCATTTGAGTTAAAGGATTAGCAGGAACTACAGTTTTATAAAGATAGCTATCAAAAGTCATTTTTTGTACGTCGATATCGTCGCACATTTCCACAAATGCTTCGCGAGTTGCATCGCTGCGGTAGAAGACTCGTTGGAGAATATCTAACACTAGATAGGTAGAACCGTAGGTTTTGTTCCAACGTCTGAGGTATTCTTTGAGGTCTTTTTCGGTCGGAACTTTTTGTCCGTTTTGAGAACGCTCGACGATTAATTCAGCGCACATCCGACCAGATTTAGCTGCAAAGTAAATACCTTCTCCAGAAGACTTAGTTACTGTACCCAAGGCATCACCAACTAATGCTACTCTGCCACGAATAGGACGAGGACGGGGATGTTCGGGAATGGGATGTGCTTCTACTTTAATAATTTTTCCGCCTTCTAGTCTCTTAGCAGCACGCTTGCGAATACCAGCCTGGAGTTTTTTGATGTCAGCTTGGTTGACCTTCATAGTTCCCGTACCGACTGCTACGTGGTCGTATTTAGGAAATACCCAAGCATAAAAATCTGTAGAAACATCGTCGCCAACGTACATTTCTGCTAGTTCTTCGTAGTATGCCATCTTATCTTCTGGCAAACGAATTCGTTCCTGAAAAGCGATCGCATAGTTGTAATCCCCTGCGTCGATCGCTTTGGCAATTCTGGAATTGGCACCATCAGCACCAATTACTAGATCTACCTTCAGGGTTTTCATCTCTCCTTTGACCGTACCGTTGGAATGGTCGGCATAATGGATGGTATAGGGGTCTTTATCGCTATCAGGAATGTCTAACTGGTATACAGTTCCGTTAATCAAGTTAGCACCCAACTGGGCAGCACGATTGCGTAAAAAGCCGTCTAGAACTTCTCTACGACACATACCGATGTATTCACCATTTTTGAGAGTCGAACCAATGTTCACTTCTCGATTAGATGGCGAAATCATTTTCATTTTTCTGACTTGCCGATCGATAATTTTTTGTGGCAGGTCAAATTCGTCTACCATGCAGAGGGGAATTGCACCACCGCAAGGCTTGGCATTATCAAGCTTACGTTCAAATAAATAAGTTTCAATACCTGCTTTGGCTAAAACTTCTGCTGCTGATGACCCTGCTGGCCCAGAACCGACAACGGCTACCTTTAATCCCAAAGTTTTTCTCCTGTATCTTTAATAAATCTTTTTTGAAGTTGAGGACAAAAGTCATCGGTACACCCCCGTGAAACGGCGGTGCCTGCGATGACAAGGGGCTGTGTGCGCCACCTGCGGGCGCACTTTATACGCCCCGCCGCCTTCCGCGGTGACTCATCTAGGAGGTTCACCTATCTTTCTGTCCGCCTAGAAATGGATAGTATCATGTTGTCCTGCCCTATTTTAAAGCGATCGCTCTATTTGGCTAAAGTTGAAATACTGCTTAACAACTTTGTTTACATAAGTTAAACTTTCTCTGACTACTCACTCACCTCTCGAGTAATCTCTTTTTAGACAAAAGTTGGGTATTGTTACAGTAGCCTGACAATTATCTTTAGCTTTGCTTGGGATTTTTTTTAGTCTTTTATGGCGAGTGTCATAAATCTTAACGCGATCGGTTGTCAGGAAAGCTCTAATTTCCGTGACTGCTACTTACCAAAAAGTCTTAACCTCAACCTTTTGTCTGGCTATGTTACAGGTTGCTTTGGCTGCGTTAATTAAATCGGTAGTCGTGTTGAGACTTTCAGCATTAATTTCTAGAAGTCCAATACTGGTACTGACAGGATATTCATGTTCTTTCCACTGAAACGAAAAACTGTTGAGCTCGTCGCGTAGTTTATCTACCAGTGTGGATGCCCGATCTAGGGAGGAATTGAGGATCAGGGTTACCAATTCATTATCGCCCAAACGAGCTATATAATTTGACGACAGATGAGTCTTGACCTTAGCTGCAATCTGATACATCAAAATTCCACTGACACGAGAACCCGATTGTAAATTAGGATCGACTTCCGAATCATTTTCTATATTAAGCTCTTCAATAACGAGACAACAGAGAATGTGATTTTGGTTGTTTTTCTGGATCTTGTCTAGTGTTCGTTCCAAAATCTCAGCTAATTCAGGTTCGCTCAGCAAAAGAATTGTATCTTCATTTTGAGCATCCGATAGTTGTGTCGAATGAAGATAAGTTTGGTCTAGATCGGAAAGTTGACGAACCATAATCAAAACTTCGGTCATCCCGATCGCAGTAATCCTCGCCTCATAATACCTTCTCCCTCCGTTTTCTGCGGGTACAGGAAAGCGATAATAATGAGTCAAACCAGATTTCAAAGACAATTGAGCGGATTTGATAAACCGCAAGGCGATTTTGGGATCTAAAAACTCATTAACGTGTCTATTGATAATTTCTCCTGTAATTGTGAAGGGATTAGCTTCTTTAGCTGGGATATAACTCAAACAGATTCCATCTTCGCTCATGCGCAAAATCGAGTCGGGAATTGCTCTGAGTATGGTCGCGCTTTCGGCTTCTCGATCTTGAGGTTTGACTTGAATTTCTTGCTGGCGTTGCCAATTTTTAGTCAGTCGTTCGGTGGCGATCGCAGCAGGGATGGTAAAGAAAACTGCGACAATGATTACCGAAGGAAAAACTGCTGAAATTGCCAAGGAAATAATCACCAGGAAGATGAAGGAAAAAATGATAATGGCGTTATGGATAATATTTCGCAGTCGCAAAACATTATCCAATAAAGGAGGAGTTGATTCGGATTTTGGTTCCACGATAGTTGGGGGTGAATAAAGCTTTTTTTCGGGTAATGAAGTCTTGCCAATGGGAGTTATTTCTACCCCCATAATTGCTAATGCCATTAAACCGAAACCAGTTATCAAAGTATAAAGGACTCCAGGAACGGTTGACAGCGAAATTCCTGTATGAAGTGACCAAAAAATTGCTGTTTGCGAACTACTCAAATCTAGCCAATCTGTACCTATGCGATAACCTACACCAGTTTGGATACAGACAGCTAAAGGAAAAACTATAACCAGACCAATTATTTTACATAGATTAATCGCAATAACTCCAGCATTTCGGGCTTTCAGGTTATCTCTAATTCTAATAAAAATGGTTAACCCAATTACAAATACTCCCAAACCTAAAAGTAAAACGTAAAATGGCACCAGCTTTCTGCCCAGAAATGCGCCCTGATGAATGATTATTAAAGCATCAACTACCATACTCGGTAGAATTCCCAAGCGATCGCCTAAGCCTAAAATAATTCCCGTTACCGAAGTTATTAATAGGGGAAGTACGAGGACAGGAGCAATTTTTAGGTTCAGTTTGCGAAATACTTTATTCATTTTGGGTGAGTATGTTTGTGGTTATTGTCACGATCGCGATACTTCTCAAATCAAAGCAGTTTAATGGGACTTTTGGCTGCGGACTTCGATCTACCATTGATTTTGGTGGCTTGGGACTTTACCTAAAACTATTAAATATACATACTTAAACATACTTAGCTAGTAAAGTTTAAATTTTTCATCTAGATCTTAATTTCGGGTTGGGCATTTTAAATAAAAATTACTCGGGGATAGATTTTCGAGTCGCTTGCGTTGCTAAAAGATACTTTTCAACACAGTTGGGTCTAGTAGAGTTACTTAGAATCGCTGTTTTTTTGGCAATACGCCTGTGATTCCGTTAAAACACCTACGTACTTTTACTATTTATTGGGTTACAAATACACACAATACAAGGCATAATAACTAGAGTAATAACCAACGTCAAGATTACTCAGTGAATTCACTTACGTTTTTAGCTTGAGTCTGGTAAATTTAAATATATTACTGAAATGTTATTTTATCGCTATGTTTCTGGTAGTAAGCTTTATGAAATTTTGGAATTCTCGTGATTTTTCGACCTTACTTTGATAACAAGTAAGTTTTATTAACATCCCAAAAACTTATTGTCAAAGCTTAATTAGTAACAGAATATACATTTGTTAAATATATTTGTTTTACCTATGGTCAGTCGCGATCGAGCCATTTCCTAAAGTTCAAATACCGTTCGCAACTAAATGCTTTGGTCAGTAGGCATTGAGATAAATTGACAACTTTGTTAGATCGATAGTTACTTGGTTTATTAATGAAAAATATTGTTCCCGAACTGATTGCCATTTGTACCGTGGTACTGATGGGTAGAGAATGTTCAGACTTGCAGATATTTTGTGCGATCTGCTTGCTGGTTGCCGTATTGTTTAGATCGATCTGGAATAGTGCCATCATTATTCACGGGTTGGGTCACACATTAGCGATCTCCTTCCTAGATCGAAATCCTAGAGTAAACATTAGTGACATTTTTGAAGCAAGAAGTATTAAGACCGTTTTACAGTCATTAATTCCTGGCGCGCCAATTTTTATACCAGGATTAGAACGGGATGAATATCCTTATCTAGCAGCAGGAAACGCCGTTCCCTGGCAGATTAGACTTAAAGCCTTGGGAGGGATCGGCTGCAACGTTCTGGCTGCTGGAATGGTCTGGCAAGCCTCTGAATATAGTCAGTCTACTCCCCAGATGTTGGTCTGGTTCGAGCAAGCCTTCATCCTCGCCAATATCTTAATTGCCTTTTGCTCTTGGACTGACCTTCATGCCCTAATTACAGGTATAGCGGACAATTTTTACTGTGGTAACTTTGGCTTTATTTGTCAGCGTCACAAAAATGATGGTAACTCGCTCTTGTCTGAAAGAATGAGCAATATGTATTTTCAGATGGGACGGGAAACGGAAATACGAGGAGAACAAGCTGGTGGCGGACTGGTAATCGCTAAAGATCGAAGCGATCGCCTGGTTTTTGTCGGCGAAAAAATTGTCAATCGCAAACGAGATAATCTGACCAACTCTCTAGAAACGGCTTTTAATTCGGTGCGTCGCAAAGCTCAAAATAGCGGTATTGCTCCTTTGGAAATGACCACTACGGGAGTCTGGCATTATCGGTTTGGCACTAGCGGCCCCCCTGCGGTAATCGAAACTCATTGGCACGAATGGATGAGTGCTAGAACCGAAAAAGTCTGGGACTTTATTGAAGGTCAGTGGGTCTGTCAAGAAAAAAACGTCAATCATCGCATTACCCATAACGGCGATTTTGATGCCTGGACGCTCTATGGTAAACCAGTCGAAAATGAAGCATTGGGTCTGTGGTTAGAGCGAGTTCTGCATACTTCTAACTATGCTAAGGGAGATTCGCCCAAAATTGCGGGCATGATGGATCTTTTGATTACTAAGGGTATCTGGTATGCCTCGGTTAGATTAGCTTACCATTTAACAGTCGCCGATTCGGTTGAAGATTTATTTGACGGACAAGCACCCAGTCGAGAGGCACCCGATAGTCATGCACCAAACATCTTGCAGCTAAGTAACTGGGCAAAAGCATTTGAAAATACTTTTATGCTCTATCGTCGATTGCTAGCAGCACCAAATTCTCCTGCTTGTAATCAGTATTTGTGTCGTTTGGAACACGATATCTTACAGGTGCTAGCTCAAGATGAGACGGTCAGTCAGTGGTCTTGGTCTAAAAGAGTCAATTTTGTCAGAACCGCAGTCCATGCTTTTCTGAGCAATGATGCCAATTTAGCGACCAAAACCTTCATGGCTGGAGCGATGGGTAGTTTTGGCTTAGTGGTTGTTTCTACCTTAGACAAAGAGCGGTTGGTGTTGAGTGCCAAAGGACAACCGATCTCGATTGGCTTCAATTGGCAAGAAGGCTATATGGTTTATGCTTCCGAACCAGCAGCCGTGGATGCAGTGCTACTAAATCTTCCCGAATCTTACCGTTTAGATTTAAACCAGAAAGAGGGAGAAGTGGCTTTAGTAAGTGCTAACGATATCGTCATTTATTCCCTGAGTAAGAACAAAGAACTCAATTCTGCCGAACTAAAAGATAGATGGATTTCCATGGAAAACCATCCCTATCTACCTCACGTCAAATATCCCGCCCACGACACCAAAGACCCTATTGCTAGCGATAATCAAGAAATTCCTGCCATTCTCGAAGAAATTAAACTAGTTTGGCAAAATCCCAGTTCGCTCAACTGTCAAACCGCAGACTATCTGATGCGACTGTTGTGTGAAAAAGCGCGTAACTTTGAACAGCAAAGGCAAAAAATGCTCCGAGCGGGTTTGTCTAAATTAAGTAAACAGTTGCCAACGGTCGATTTACTGCTTGTCGGGGTAGAAAATAGCCTTTGGTTGGGAGAGAGATTTGCTGAAGATTTGAGGAATATTTTTCCTTGGCTCAATATCCGTTGTATTTCTTCTAACCAAGTTTTACAAAACTTAAAGTATAATCTTGGCGGTCTGCAACTAGGAAAAGAATCGATTGTCTTGGGAATTACCCAATCAGGTCAAACTTTCCCTACTATTCAGGCAATTAACGCCTTCGACCAACTATACCGTCAAGGTGAAATCTGCGAGCTATTTATACTGACTGGAGAATTAGGTAGTTTTTTGGGTTCGCCTGTAATCAAACCCAAACAGTCTGGAAGGCGCGAATGTCACAAAATTTTTGTTAACGGTAGCGGACGCAGAACCGCCGAACCAGCAACCGTTGCCGTGGCAGCAGCCCAGCAAACCTTTACCGAACTATTGTTATATTTAGCCAAAAATCTGAGAGAAGCATTTCCCAACTCCAGACCTTTTGGTATGACTATGACCTCCGAAAGCATCGCCATACTAGAAAAAATGAAGAATGAGTTCATTGACATTAGCCTGGTGCAACTGATGGGGACTACTCCTACAGGAAAGCAAATTGATTCTTCGATCAGAGAGGAACTAATTAAAAGTGGTCGTAAGTGGGCCAATCATATTACCGAAACTCCTACAGCTTGGGCAATTCATGCTTTATATGTCTTAATAACTGTCGGCTGGGCAATTCCCTTTGGCTATACAATTCCTCTGGCAAAAACCGTGTTTGCCGGTTTTCTTTGGCTGTTGCCGATGTCGCAAGACTTATTGATCTATAAGTTGATGAGTTCTGTAGTGACTTTAGTTGACATTGGCATCTATATTTTTGGTTCCTGGTTGTGGACTCTAGGACTGCGCTATTTTCAAGGTCGAGAATTACTTGCCAGAATTGGTAAGAGAAGTTTGGTAATAGGCGATGTGCCGTGGGTACATCACCTACTCAAAAATTATGTCAGTAAGTTATTTGCTCTTAGTTATGGTATTGCTTCCCTTGAGGTACATGGAGCAGATCCAGAAGACGATCTTTTACACGATTTTGGTCATCGAGTAGTTAGGGGGACGTTACTATTTTTGGGCGTACCCGATGGCAGAAAGAGTAAAAGACTCAAACAACAAGAAAATGCCGTGATTATGGCTGGCAAACAAGCCGATGGGGTGAGAAACATCAATGTCGGGCCAGAAGTAGTGGTCATGGGGTCTAATCCCGAAATAGCCCACAAGGGTTTTACCAATGCAATTATTTTAGAGAGTGACGACGAACATTTTCACCTGCGAGACGATGCTGTCTACTTTCAGAGCCAAAATAGCAAAGAGCAAAAAGCTTTGATTGAAGAGTTGAGAGAATCTCGTTTTAGTGCCTTTGAACGATTGTTAGCCAGTTATATTTTCTTTTGGGCGTTGGCTAAAAAAGTAGCTTCTTTCCCTGTTTTGAACTACGAGCATTGGAAATCGCAAAGCCGAACCAAGATTATGACCACTGCTGCACCAGTTGCAGGTATGGATGCACCTACTTCGGTGGCAAACAACACTCAGCCCAAACCATCTCTTCCAGAATTTGTGATCTTAAACAGTATTAAAAATTGGCATAACGATCAATCTGATTCTGGCACAAAAGAAACAAAAAATAATTAACGCTAATGAGTAGGTTAAAACCATTCATCTGTTAGGGAAGCTTTTAGCTTTTAGCTTCTTGCTCCGTCCTATAGGAGTCGCGAAACCGTTGACTCTGGGGCGGTGCGCTTTTAGCTGTTAACCTTCAGGTGGTAAAATCGCACCGCATCCTACTTGACTGTTTCGGCTAATTTGAGGAATTAGATCTGTCTCTCGCAAAGGCGCAAAGGCAAGGACATGGCTTTTGAGGTTCCCTCAAAAGTTTAAATTGTCCGCGCAAAGAGAGTTATTTGTTTGGCGTTGTTCAGTTGAATCTATTGAACTACTAACCACTGTACGGATGATGAGGCCGTTCGCGGATACTACTAATTACTAACTACTAACTCCGAATTCATACATAGCATTGATTAGCTTAAAATTCAGTTGGAAAATTGGGTAACTGAATTGAGATTAATCTTAAAATCTGAGGGCAATTAGTCAAAAAACTGCTATTAATTTAAATGTGTACCTAATCATCAGATCAAAGAAGAGAATCTATGCCTCTGACGCTTTCAGGAGAACAACAACAACTTTTCGATCGCAGCTTGGAAACAATCAATAAAGTTGAAGGGCTGTTGGTGGAGGCAAAGGTACTTTTTCCTGAGTTTAGTCCCGATACCCAGATTCTCAAACAGCAGTTAGCTAATCCCTTTTCTATTTTTATCTGTGGGGAGTTCAATGCGGGGAAATCCAGTCTGCTCAATCGCTTGAACAGTCAAGATATTGCTGATGTTGGTTGTTTGCCGACGACGAAAGAAATTGAATCTTATCAACCAGAAGACTTTGGCGGACTAGTTTTTATTGATAGTCCTGGTACTAATTCGATTATCGAACAACACCAAGAGTTAACCGAAAACTATTTGCAACAGGCAGATATTATTTTGTTTGTGACTTCTGTCGAGCGTCCTTTGAGTAAATCGGAACAAGATTTCTTAACTTTGGTCGATCGCACTTGGGCGCGTAAAATTATTGTGGCAATCAATAAGATCGATCTGGTCGAGGAAGACGAAGCCAGACAAATCCGTGAATATGTCTGTCAAGGCTTGGGAAAAATTCTGGCTCAAATGCCTCCTATATTTGCTGTTTCCGCTCAAACTGGGGTTGGTGTCACTGAATTAAAGAATTTCTTATTGGCGTTTTTAGCCGAGGAAGAAAAAATCAAACTCAAACTCCAAGGGCCACAAAATTCTTTATTAGTTTATTTAGAAAAGTTAGAACAACAAAACCAGAAAATTCAATCCAAACTAGAGTCAGAAAAGGTCATCTTCGATCGCACCTCCCGCAGAATTGAGGAAAGATTAGAAGAATATAACCTCTTGTTTGGCATCTTTCGGGACAATATCGATGACCTATTTACCCAGCTAATTGAAGAAACCAACAACCTGATCGATGACAGTACGGGATTTCTAAACGTCCTTAAAAGAAAAATTACCAAAGAAGACGATTTGCTAGAAGAAAGACTGGCAAAAACTCTCAAACAAATCCAACTAGACAAAAATCTCCAGGAGATCTTCCAAGAAGCGACTTCAACTTTTCTCAAATATCGCGATCGCATTACTAGAGAAGCAAAAGAAGACCTCTCTACGGCGATTGAAATCTCCCAAGATACCATCGCACTTCCCGCGATCGACACCAATAATCTAGAAGTCGATGAATTTGCGGCCAAAATTAAATACGCAGCGGAAGAAGGTATAGAGGGTTTTTGGCGACTGGGAATTACGGCTGCTGCTACAGGCTTTGGAGGACAGTTACTCTTTAGTGCAGCCTCGGCAGATACTACCGCATTTTTGATTGCGGGTTTATTTGGCTTGATGAGTTTTAATGCTTTACCCCGACAGCGCAAGAAGGTTAAGGCGGAATTAGAGCAAACCTATCGCAATCTCCAAGAAAACTATACCAAAACCCTCAAAGATACCCTCGCAGCGGAACTAAACAAATGTCTGCAACAATTTGCCGAGGTTATTCGACCCAAACAAGAAGAGTTGGCTAGCAAGATAGCAGCTAGTGAAGCGATCGATAAAGAAGCAGAAACCATTAAGGCAGAAATTTACAAGATTACCTCAGAGGTAGAACAGTTATCGGTTGCCAACGATCGACAACCAACAACCGAAGACCAACAACCAACGACCGAAGACCAACAACCAACGACCGAAGACCAACAACCAACGACCGAAGACCAACAACCAACAACCGAAGACCAACAACCAACAACCGAAGACCAACAACCAACAACCGAAGACCAACAACCAACAACCGAAGACCAATAACCAATTTCGATCGCATCTATTCTTGTTTTGGCAAACGGTTTAGCTTGGCAAGCATTTTATTTGGGCCCAGGTCGTCTTCTCGCTAAAAGCGATCGGGAAATACGACCGCGTAATTTTAGGCTACGTTCGACTAAGTTACGGACAATAACAGGAGGATGGGGCCAACCAAAAGCATTGAGACTGAGTTCGTCGAACAATCTCAAAACTAGTGGTTTTAGTAACGGACGACTAACAGCAGGATACCAACTAAGAAATAAATCGAGGGTAGACTCTCCCACCCGACGGTTGCTATCAGAGTAGATCAAGTGTTGCTGTTCGTAATTACGATTATACTGGGCAAATTCTTCAAAAGTGGCGGGAATATCTTTAATATTCATCCTCTTGCCAATCTCCTGCCAAAAATAAAAAATTGCTAGCTTTTCTGTCTCAGAAAACAACCGCCAGCCAAAACGCTCGTTCCAGCGAATTGGTTCGTAAATAAAGGTCGAAAGCACGTAGAGAAAATCTTGGTTGCCAATCGGATAATGACCGTGAATCAGATTCATCCTGCGGATTGATTCTCGACCGCGATCGCTATCGTAGCCCCATTTCAAAATTTCAGCTACTATTTTACTGAAGATGGAACTAATTAATCAAGGCGATCGCCCTGCATTATTATTGACTATAATGGCAAGACTTTAACTGACAATTTCTAATTTCAATTATTGCCTTTACCCGATCGCAATCCTGAGCGTTGTTTTGTGACGCGAAGCTAATCCTTTAGGGCTAGTCGTCGAGCAGAGGCCAATTATTACGAGCAGTTATTTTTTATCCTATCCGCTCTCTTCATTATGCTGTTTAGTTTCTGGCTTTGATTGAGATGTGTCCATAAGCCAGCTTTTAAACCTAGTCGGTTCAACATTAAACAGATAGTAATCTCACTGCTTCTCCAAAAGGAAAGCAGGTCAAATCTAAACCTCTAGGAGCCACTACCCATAAAACAGGCAGTTGAGGCGGATTTTGAGGAAAAGAGCCATAACCGTCGGTAAGATAGATACATACCCCAGTCGCCCTACCGTCCCAGTTTTCTGCCACTCGATTAAAAAACGGTATAAAAGATGTTCCACCACCGCCTTGAGGTAAAGGAATCTGACTATCGGGATCTAATTCATAAGGGCCATAAATAGCTGCATCGGCATAATATAATTCGCACTCTAAATGAGGATAGGAAGACAAGATTCCCCGAACTTCACTGAGAAACATTTTTAATCGTTGAGCGTCGATCGAGCCACTAGTATCTACGGCTAGGTAAACCTTGACTGACTCCCCTTGTAAAGTCTCTAAATATAAACCCCGTCCGATAAAACGGCGATCGAATCCTGAATAGTCGATCGGAGTTTTGACGAGATATCGCCACAGATAACTGCGCCAGTCTAACTGCGATCGATCTAAACTACCCAATTCCCGCTCTATCCCTGCTGGTAGTTTACCCCGATCTGTAGTGCGGGCAATTACTGTTGCCTGCTGCATGGCATTACGCCAATGGGATTCTAATTCGGCTTTTTTGGCTTCCGATAGACTATCGAATTTATCGGCTAGTTGTTTGTCTAGAGGCGAACGTCCTTCTCCACTGCTCTTTTTTGGTACACCATCTAATAAATCTAAGTTAACCAAATTATATTGACAGTTTTCTTGCAACAGTTCATATATTTCCTCCACACTAAAATGTTCCAACTCCTTGTCCACAACTCCCCCTTCGGGAAGTGCAAAACAACCCTGTTGATTAATTATGCCGTTGACTACAATATCGGCAGCGATGTTCCACACTACAGGATGCCTCGTACCTCGGCGGATACGATGCAGTAGTGCAGCGTGTAAAACTTCGTGCAGCAACAAACCATCCTGTTGCGCTGGGGAAAGGGGAAGTAAAAAATCTGGGTTATAGTAAATATCTTTACCGTCAGTACCAGCGGTAGTAATACTTTGTGTAGGAATGAAACGGGCAAATAAAGCCAAAGTAGCAAAAAAAGGCGATCGCATTCGCAACCGTAACAAGGATGCGCTAATTACTTTTTGACTGACCGATCGCTGATTCATATTACATTAATAAAGTTGCTTAATAACCAGTCGGTCTAGCCAGACTTTCAAACCTAGTCAGTTCGGCATTAAACAATAACTTAACCGTTCCCACTGGGCCGTTGCGGTGTTTGACAATACTAACCTCGGTAATACCTCGATCTGGGGTGTCGGGGTTATAGTATTCATCGCGATAAATCATCATCACTAAATCCGCGTCTTGCTCGATAGAATTGTGAACGACTATATCGTTGGCAATAAAATTGTGATGAATAGGAACAGTCAAATCATAAACTTGAGTTTCTTCCTTTGCTTCAATGGAAATTATTTTGTCCCAATATAAATCGCTGTTAGCTAAGTTTTTAATTGTTTGAGACTCAACTATAGTAGCTAATCTATTAGCTCTTTCCCTGCCAATATTTTGTTTGTATAAAAAAGTTAATTTGACTTGGCTAATGGTTGATGAAGAAGAACTAGGTAAAATTCGAGGGACAGCTAAATAATCTCCTACAACTAATTCGTCTAATCTTTTCCAGCCATGAATAGTTAAAAACTTATGATTAGTAGTAGCGTCAATTGTACGTCCCAAAGCAGTTTGCAAACTAAAAACAGACTTGACTCCCGTAGCAAAAGCTCGACTTACTATGGCTGGTTCAATTTTTTGGGTAACTTGATTTAATGCCCAAACCCTAAAACCAGACTGACCGACTAAATCTTTAATTGGTACTCTTATTCCAGTATCGGCTATTGTAATTAAGCTATCACCAGACAAGCAACCAGACTCTCTCAAGTCAGACAACATGGGACGTTTGTTAGTTCTTTGTTCTACTCCCCGACTCAGCTGAGATAAAGCCACGATCGGAACATTTAATTCTCTTGCCAACCCCTTAAGACTCCGCGTCATTTTAGATAGCTGTTGGACGCGGTTGTCGTTGTCTCCCCCTTCCATTAGCTGTAGGTAATCGAGCAAAACCAAACCTAGAGGATCTTTTTGTTGTGCTTGGAGACGGCGAACCTGCGATCGCATTTGCATTACGGTTAAGTTTGCCGTATCGTCGATATAAATCGGTAATTCTGAAAGTCTTTCTACACCATTAATTAAAGGTTCAAACTCGTTTTGAGAAATTCTCCCCGATCGCAACCTGTTACTGGGTATTCGCGCCTCACTAGATAGTAGTCTTTGGGTTAACTGTTCCCGCGACATCTCCAAACTAAAAATCGCGATCGGTAGTTTGGATTCTCTGGCGATATTAGAAGCCACACACAAGGCAAATGCCGTGTTATGAACGCAAATATCGTTAGCCACAAAGTTATGAGTTTGGGGAATTGTCAAATCGTAAACTTGCTGCTTTCCAATCGCTTCGATGCTAACTATTTCATCCCAGTAAATTTCACTATTAGCTAAGTTTTGTAAAGGGATATTATCTAAAGCATACGCCAATTGAAAGAGCCTTTCTCTAGAAAAGGCTCTTTTCCCTACATGAATGTTGCTATAACCTTTGATGCCAGCACGTTTTGCTAACGACCTCCAAGATTCTGTTCCTTTAACTCGTTTCAATTCCTGCCAAATTTCAGTAGGAATTAGATCTTGGTTCGTTTGATATTTTCTGCTTAATATCGCTTCACGAACAGCATTAACCGCTTCTTCCTTGCTAAAAATCCCAATTTCATCTATAAAAGTCTTAATCGACTTAGCATCAGTAATATCTAATTGCCAAACTGGTCTACGCTCATTTTTATAGTTAACATAACGATATTTTAAAGCAGCAATAATCCCAAATCTTAATAACAGATGTTGTATCTGTCTAGCTAATTTTTCGCTTACGGTGGCATAACCTAACTGAGATTGTCCACTTTTCAACACCGTCGCCCAACCATCAGTAGCAAATAGACGATTGAGAAATAAAGCAATTAAATTTGGTTGCAGCGTAAACACTAGCTGGGGAATAGTTTTATCGCGAGCATTTTTACCCCATAAGTCTAATTCTTGTAGCCATAAAGTTAGTGCATTGGGACTGTTTTTGGCGATCGATAATATTCTAACAGCATTGGTAAAATCTTCTCGCAATACTCGATTACTATTCGTAAATTCTGGACAAGTTTTTGTCAAACATCCATCTGCGATCGAGTAAGCCAGCAATTTAACTTTGGCTTCAGAAATTTTTCCAGTACCAGAAACGCTAATTCGACGGGGAACAGCAATTTTGTTGCCTCTTCGCAATGTCCCTAAGCTACGCCAACCTTGGATCGTCAAGAATGGATGAGTCAAAGTAGTTGTAATTGTTTTCCCCAACCGAGTAGTTACCCGATAGACGGATTTAACACCATCATCAACAAAAGCAGATGGTTTTGTCCAGGCAAATCGCCAATCAGATCTTAAGGTCAACAATGAGTCTTGTTGACGCTGATAAATCTCTTTAATAGTTTTAATGCTTCCGTCTCGACATACTATTTCTGAATTAGCTGCTAAACATTTCCCCATCGATGGTCTGCCAGCAATAATAATTAAATCAGAACGACTAAAACCGCTAGTCATGGCATCTAAATCGTAGTATCCTGTAGGAATTCCTGGTAAAGCAGTTTCCTGGTGCAGTTCTTCGATAGTATTAAAGGTATTTACCAGAGTTTCGGCAATGGGAACTAACCCTTCCTGGGGACGTTCTTGAGTTAGTTTGAATATTTTTTGTTCGGCAGAATCTAAAACTATTTCTAATTCCGTGGTGTTGTCGTAGCCAAGCTCGACTATTTCATGTCCCGACACGATTAACTGACGACGGATATACTTTTCCATAATCAGGTTGGCATAGCGATCGACATTCACCGCCGACACGGTACGATTGAGTAACTGAGCTAACTTTGCCGTACCACCTACCTGTTCTAATAAATCGCGATCGCTTAAATAAGTACTGACAGAAATAAAGTCTGTTGGTTTACCTTTACTATTGAGACTCAATGCTGCGTGGTATATTTCTTGATGTGCCTTGACGTAAAAAGCATCTTTGACTATTAGTTCGGCAACTCTGGTAATCGCTTCTGGATCGAATAAGATTCCCCCTAAGATTGCTTCTTCTGCCTCAATACTAGCTGGAGGTAAGTTGTTGATTTCCGTCATTGATTACTCTGGATTCTTACAGCTTTAATCTAGAACAAATATTCTAGTACTTTAGCTAATTTAAGGAAATATTTTGGCGACTCCAAATCTATCTTGTCACCTATAGATCGGTGGGGCTCGGTGTCCAGTGTTCGATTAATTCGCGACTGTTGCCAGTTTCGTTTCAGTTATGAGAGATAATACTATGTTTGCTATCTCTCATTGTCTTTTTGACCACAAGATAATGTTTAAAACTTAAACTGATACCATTTCTCATGATTTAGCTAGATAGATCGGATTAAAAAGATGTAGGTTGGGGAGCCACTGCGTTGCGGAGGGGCTGTGGGCGGAACCTGCGTCCGCCCTTCATAAGCCCCGTGAGGTTTCCGACCTTGTAGCAAGTGGCGTTTGAGGTACGTACG
>JASJEI010000150.1 GCA_030064795.1 Pleurocapsa sp. MO_226.B13
GTAGACAGACATAAATAACCTGAAGTATGTAACAAAATGTAAATTCGCTTCAACTTAATATCAATCAAAGGATTAAATCTACTTGACAAAAGTAAACATAGTTGAGTTTAATTATCCCGACCTACTTAAACTATCCCAAACTATATTATCCTCAGATATCTTAGGAAACGAATCATTAACATCGTTGTCGGTTAGTTGAAGAGTTTCACTTCCGTCATACAAAAATATTTCACTATTATTACTAAACGGGTAGTTGTGCCAAACTACATTATCTCCAGATATTTGAGGGTAAATATCATCTACATCGTTATCGGTAAGTTGAATCGTTTTGCTACCGTTGTAAAAGAATATTTCGCTATCATTACCGCCAACTAAACTTTCCCAAACTACATTATTGCCAGATATTTCGGGGTACAAATCATCTACATCGTTATCGGTAAGTTGAATCGTTTCGCTACCGTTGTAAAAGAATATTTCGCGATCGCCACCAACTTCACCTTGCCAAACTACATTGTCTCCAGATATTCTGAGAGAACTACCGACGACACCGTTATCAGTTATCTGAGTAGTTTCACTACCGTCGTAAAAAAAGATTTGGAGACTGCCACCAACTTCACTTTGCCAAACT
Organism: Pleurocapsa sp. MO_226.B13; assembly: GCA_030064795.1. The sequence continues at coordinate 629 of JASJEI010000150.1, forward strand.
ACATTGCCTTCAGATGTCCAGGTAAATGAATCATCAACATCGTTGTCGGTTAGTTGAATCGTTTGGCTACCATCGTACAAAAATATTTCGCGCTCGCCATCAACTTCCTGACTCCAAACTACGTTATCTCCTGATATTCTAGGAACATAATTAACATTGTTATCAGTGAGTTGAATAGTTTCACTTCCGTTATAAAGATAAATCTCGCTATCACCCCACACTACGTTGTTTCCATCTACTGATGGAAGAGGATAATCTGACCCCGTTTCAACTATTTGAGTAATTTTAAATTCATTCATGGTATTTCTCGCTTAATTTAATTACTGGCTATTGAGAAATTCTTCAATATTTACTTCGATGTAAACGCGATCGCCTGACCACTTGAGTTTTTAAATAACCTCGGACTCTATAGGCAAAGCATAATAGGCAATACCTTCAGACTGATACTCTGGTAAATTATTGGCTACATTGTCTCTTTCAGTCGCCGAAGGAGTATAGAAATGCGCCCCTGTGGTGGGATTGAAAAAGCGATAAATCGAAATTGAACCGTCTACCTCAGTTTCATAAGCACTGAAGGCTTCACCCTCAAAGCTAAAGTTGGCTAAATCTTCGACTGCATCTCGTTCTGCTTCAGAAACGGTATAAAGATGCACCCCAGTATCCTCGTTGAGAAAACGATACACGGGGACGGGATTATACCATTTCTCGAAACTAGCTAGAAAGATAGCAAATTATTTTTTATTAATTAAAATTCTTCAAAGTCCTACTATGTTTAGTTTTTGAATTTTGAATTTTGAATTTTTAATTAAAACTAAGTCTCCAATGACTTTTGAGAACTGGTATTACCTGCACCAGTTAGAGGATCTACCCCCGATAAGAAGTTCCTTCAAAACTAAAGTTATCTAGATTTCTTACCGTATCTCTTTCGGCAGTGCTGGCAGTATAAAAATGAACTCCAGTATCGTTATTGAAAAATCTGTATACGTGAGTTCCCGATCCGTCTGGGGAATCATCTGGTGGTTCTTGGGGATTACCGCCAAAAAAGGTGATTATATCTTCCCAGAGAAGATTGTTGATGAACTCAATAGAACCAGATCCAGCATTTCCTTCTGCGTCAAAAAAATCAAAGATAGTTAAATCGTTTGCAGGTTCGGCGATCCCATCGCGGTTGATATCAATAATCAATTCTGTCCCTAATTTACGCAACCCGACAATACCTGCTTGAGGAGAGGAGAGTTCGATGGCAGCATCGCCATAGGTAGCAGGATCTACAAACACTTCAGCAGGTGTAAAACTATCTCGTATTGCCTCACCATCGGTGTTATCAGCTTCAATATATGTTCCATCAAATTCTCCTGCGGAGTCGGAAATTTGACTGCCACCACCAGAATTTAGAGAAATAAAGTATAGATCGTTCCCTTCTCCTCCCTCTAGAGTATCTCTACCACCTACGATTTCAGTGCTTATTACAAAATCAGGAAAACTACTATCTGGAAGAGTTGTTATTCTGTTTGCACCTCCTTCAAGAACATCATCACCAGTCCCACCCAGTAATAGGTCGTCCCCTTCTTCTCCGAATAAAGCGTCATTCCCCAAACCACCATCTAAAGTATCATTCCCTCCCTCAGCAGAAATAACTTCAATACCAGGTATGGTATTATTATCTCCTGTCAATTCTTCATCTCTTCTGGCTATGCCACCAAAGATTAGATCGTCACCTTCTACTCCCAATAAAGTGTCATTTCCTAAACCTCCAGTAAGAGTATCGTTTTCTAAACCTCCAGTTAAACTGTCATTTCCTTCTGTTCCTTCGATAAACTGACTCATATAAACCTCTTGCTCCAATAATTAAAATTTTGGATTCTCTCGATCGAGAAATTTTTCGCTGTCTACTTCTACGTAAACGCGATGGTGCGATCGCCTTACCACTTGAGTTTTTAAACAACTTCAGAATCTATTGGTAGAGCGTAATAAGCAATTCCTTCAGACTGATACTCTGGTAAATTATTGGCTACGTTGTCTCTTTCGGTAGCAGAAGGGGTATAGAAATGCGCGCCTGTGGTGGGATTAAAAAAGCGATAAATCGGAATTGAACCTTCAACTTCAGTAGCATAGGCACTAAAAGCTTCACCCTCAAAGCTAAAGTTGGCTAAATCCTCGGTTGCATCTCGTTCTGCTTCAGAAACGGTATAAAGATGCACCCCAGTATCCTGATTGAGAAAACGATACACGGGGACGGGATTACCCGCACCAGTAAGCGGATCGACACCTCGATAGGAAGCACCCTCAAAGCTGAAGTTAGGTAAGTCTTCTACTGCATCTCTTTCGGTTGGATTAGCAGTATAGAAATGAACTCCCGTATCGTTATTGAAAAATCGATACACCGTTTGAGAACCTTGAGGATTTTGAGGAACTTCACTAACTCCCATTGTTAAATCGCCAAAGACTACTTGAGTATTAACTCCTACTACTGGCTGACCCAGATCGCCAAAGGGTGCCGAACCAAAAACCAAATCATCAGCACCATCGTTGTTAAGATCTAGGATGGCTGTCAGACTGCTATTTGCTTCCTGTCCTGAGATTATCAAAGCATTAGCATCAGGAGCAGTTAAATCGACTGTTGCAGAGAAATTATCCGCACTACCAAAAACCACATAGGTCGAGCCATCTGTAGCTTCTAGTACTAGATCTTCAAAATCATCGCCATTAATATCTCCTACCCGAGATGAAGTTGAATTGAAATCAACGCCGTTAACAGCAAAGCCATTTTCTCCATTTAAATTGGCAAGATCTATGGTGTCGGTAAACTGTTCTCGACCAAAAACAAGGTAGTTTTGATTGGAAGTTTCATCGGTGACTACAAAGTCTTGGAGTCCATCATTATTGAAATCTAAATTTTCAGAAATAATAACATTGAGGGATTCACTATTGGAATTGGCGATCGCAAAACCGTTGCTTCCGTCTAGTGTTGTCAGGTCAAAGGTACTGGGAAATGTTTCGCTGCCAAAGATGATAAAGCTTGTCTGGCTATTGGGATTTTCTAAACTATTGGGATCAGTCAAATCTAAATTGTCAAAGGAAGCGCGATTTACATCAATATCGGCAATTCCATCTCCATTAACATCATCAATAAAAGTAGCAACAAACACATCGTTTTCCGTAGCATCGGCAGTGGTAATATTAAAGCCATTATTGCCATCTAAAGTACTCAGGTCTAAAGAGGCGGGAAAAGTTTGACTGCCAAAAAGAACCCTAGCACCAACGTTACCTGAAGTTAAGCTAAAGGATAAGTCTTCGATTCCATCGCCATTAATATCTTTTCTACTAGAACTAGCAAAAGAAAAAGATCCAGGAGTAATAATAAAGCCATTGCTACCATCAACGGTGGTAGGATCGAAACTAGCAGGAAATCCCTCGCTATTTCCAAACACTACGTAGTTAGCACCAAAGGGCCCAGCACTCAAATTCACATCTAAAGAGAAGAAAACTAGATCGTCATTGCCATCACCGTTGATATCTATATCTTGTCCGAAAGTAATTAATTCGCTACTAGAGATTTTGAATCCGTTAGTTCCATCCAAGGCTGAAGCATCTATAGTTGCGGGGAGTGAACTGCTACCAAAGAAAAGATTGCTAACAAAAGAAGGTGCTTCTAAAGCCGATATTTCCAGACTGGATTGTAGTAAATCGTCAAAACCATCACCGTTAATATCTGCCACAGTATTGCCGATGGCAAAGGCATTATTGAGAACAATACCGTTGCTACCGTTAATATCAGTAATATTGAGGCTAGGGGGCAAAGTGCTACTGCCATAAACTATATAGCTATCTTGTTCTATCTGACTGCCTAAAATTGATATAGGTGAAGAAACTACCAAATCTTCTATACCGTCACCGTTAAAATCTCCTAATGATAGATTCGGCGCAATAACGCTATTGGTGATTAAAAATCCATTACTGCCATCAAGATCGGCTAGGTTAAAACTAAATCTCGCCATGATACTTCTTACTCCCGATTAAATTTACTTGAAATTACGATGCTTGATTGAGAAACTCTTCGATATCAACTTCTACATAAACGCGATCGCCCACTTTCTGAATTGGATCGTCAGAACTCTGCTGTAACGGGGAACTGGCATAACCCAAAAATATATCGCTTAGTTGTTCTAAAATCTGTAGCGGATCGTTTTCTGGTAACAGGGTCAAAAGCAAAGTCTGACATTCTCCTCCTACCTGGCGCGAAGTGCAGATAACTGATTGTCCGTTCATGATGCCGTGAGTCAAAAACTTAAGACTTTGATTGGCGTAAGCTTCTTGAAATCTTGGCGAGACAGTTTCACAACGTTTTTGGGGATCGAATCCCGCATCGCTAAAGGTTTCTTGGTTCCAAGTGACGATTGGCTTTTTATGCTGACTATTCCAGGCGAAGGTAGTAAAAATATATTGCTGGGTATTGCGATCGTAACTTTGACCACAAGTAAATTGAATATTTCCTGATGAGTTGTTAGACTGTGCATCGGCTTTAGTTGACACATTAGCAAGACCAGATAAAACTGCTAATAAAAAAGAAAATAGAAATCGAGTTTTCATCATCCAAATGTATTAGACCAACTACCGTAAACAGTACATTGTTTGTCTAACCTGTCACTTGAATTTCAGCTTAAAATTTTTATTTCTAGCCGATAACCTCTACCTCGGACTGTCTTTAAAAATTGAGACTCCCCTGAATCTGATTCAATTTTGTGCCTGATCCGCCATACCAAATGGTGAATATCTAATTTATCCACTCCAAAAGCATTTTCTTGCCAGATAGCTTTGATTAACTCTTCGTATTGGCAAATTAAAGATTGATTATTGTGTTGATGATTTTTACGACTCATATAGTCAATAAGAGCTAATTCTTTATCCTGCAAGAAAATTTCTTGCCGACCGCGCCGAGTAACTCGAAATAGTCTTTGTTGAGCCAGACTATATTCAATACTGCTATTATTTTGAATACTAATTATCTGATTGGTTGACTCTGGATCGATAAATTTTAATCGCCAAAATAGAGGTTGTTCTAGAGTATCTAATTCTTCCAGAATCAGAATCTCATCCCCATTTTTCAGGGGAATTATTTCTTCATTACGAACATCAACTTCCGATTGTCCAACACTACGCTGTAAAAAAGTGCCATTGGAACTACCGCGATCGCTTATCCACCATCTGCCCTGCTGGTATAAAAGACAACAATGTTCTCGGGAAATGTTTCTTTGCGGATCGCTAAGGACGATATGATTGCTTTCCTGTCTGCCAATGCTGATACAAATATCATGGCGATCCGTAATTAATTTTTCAAGCTCAATAATGTACTCTTTTTGATCGGGCTTTTTTACTTTGATAAATGGATAACAATCGCTCATGAAACTTAACAAAAAGCTATTATAAACACTTTGGTTTCTAAAAATCACCTTGATGATTCAAAGACAACAAAAATATATTAGCAAGGTTCAAACTAGTAAAAATCTAAATAATATTGAATTTCTATTGATTATTATTGATAAGGTATGCAACTAAAGCAGCTACAAAATTAAAATAAAATACCTGTATTCAAAAGTAACTCTGGCAATGGATAATAATGAGGTCACAGAGCCAGAACTATAGTTAACGCCCTAGATCGAGCTACCAGCGAACGGATAATAATCAGTAATTAGTAATCATTTATGAGTGAAGCAACAATCAGCAACGAGCAGTATAAACAAAAAATGCAGCGTCGCAAGGAGGTTCAAGAACGACGTTTAGCCGAAAAAAAAGCAGAAAAAGGCTTAATTATTGTCAATACAGGCAATGGTAAGGGAAAAACTACTGCTGCGTTAGGAATGGTCATGCGATCGCTCGGTCACGGTTACAAAGTGGCGATCGTACAGTTTATTAAAGGAGCATGGGAACCTGCGGAAAAAGCTGTGTTAGAAAAATGGTCAGAGCAGTTAAAATTTCATGCCATGGGGGAGGGATTTACCTGGGAAACTCAAGATCGAGAGCGAGATCTCGAAAAAGCAACTGCTGCTTGGTCAAAGGGGTTAGACTATATTCTCGACCCTGAATATAGATTAGTCTTGCTAGATGAAGTCAATATTGCTCTCAAACTAGGATATTTAGATGTCGATACGGTAATTCGAGGTCTAAAACAAAAACCCGCAGATTCTCATGTCATTTTAACAGGTAGGGGCGCACCCTCAGAATTAATTGCGATCGCCGATTTAGTTACCGAAATGTCGTTAATCAAACACCCCTTCCGCGAACAAGGAATTAAAGCTCAACCAGGAATTGAATTTTAAGATCGAGCAATGGACATCGAAATTAAAGTCGGCAATTTTTTTGATGGCTACTGGTTTCTCGTTCCTTATCCCTTCATCTTTTCTCCATGACTAAAAGCATAGATATCAAGATTCAAGTTTGGCTGCAACGTCTACTGGCAGCATTATTTCTGCTGGGACAAGTGATCGTTCATTTGCTCAAAGGAAAAATAAATCGCCGTAACACCATCGAACAGATGGGCATCGTCGGGCCAGATTCTTTAGCGATCGCTCTGATTACAGCAGCTTTTGTCGGGGCGGTATTTACAATTCAGGTGGCTCGCGAGTTTCTTAATTTTGGGGCAGTACAGGCAATTGGTGGGGTGTTAGCCTTGGCTTTGAGTAGAGAGCTTGCTCCAGTATTAACTGCGGTGGTATTGGCGGCCAGAGTCGGTTCGGCATTTGCTGCCGAGATTGGCACGATGAAAGTTACCGAACAAATTGACGCGCTCTACGTCCTTAAAAGCGATCCCATAGACTATTTAGTCATTCCCCGTCTGATCGCTTGTTGCGTGATGCTACCGCTGTTGACGATTATTTCTCTGGTCATGGGTTCGATTGGAGGTATTTTTGTGGCGACGACGATTTACAATATCTCTCAGGCAACTTTTATCGAATCGATTCAGAGTTTTTTACAACTGTGGGATTTAATCAGTGCCACGATCAAAGCGGTAATCTTTGGGGCATTAATCGCCATCATTGGCTGTAGTTGGGGGTTAACTACTACTGGAGGTGCAAAAGGAGTCGGTCAGTCTACGACAACAGCAGTGGTTATGGCGTTAATTTCTATTTTTATTTTCAACTTTTTTCTATCTTGGTTGATGTTCCAAGGTTTAGGTCGTCAGTTTCTTACTTAGCTGATGGGAAATTGCCGACTGAAAAATTAGGCTAGAATTTGCCTCGTTGTAAAATGGATACTACTATTGCACAGGCAAAAGAAAATCAGAAACTAAGATAGTTAAATGACTACTAATATTCCGATTGACAATTCAGTTGAAGTTATAGAGCTTGCACCCAACTATAAAATTCCCCTAATTTTAATCGCGATCGCGGTTCTATCGTGCCTATTTTCTCCCTGGGTGGGAGGAGCGATCGCCTTGCTGGGTTTGTTTTTAACTATACAGACAGCTTTGATTCGGTTGCAATTTACCTCTGAGGCTCTGGTCGTACTGCGTTCTGGTAAGATTATTCGGAGTTTTCCCTATAGTGAATGGTTAAATTGGGAAATTTTTTGGTCGCCCGTTCCTATTTTGTTTTATTTTCGCGAAGTCAACAGCATTCATTTTCTACCAATTATCTTTGACCCCAAAACCTTAGTAGACTGCTTGAATAAACACTATCCTCGTAAATGACTAACGAGCGATCGGTGAGCGAAGAGCGAGGCTGTTGGCACAAAAGTAATATCGATCGCTCAATCTCCTATTCCTTGAAAATATTTATCCTGGCGTGCTTATGAATTCTGACGTTCCCCCTATTTCTGAATCTGATAACTCTAATCCAAAACCTAATCAGTCAGCAAATCAACCACCAGATCGACAATTAGAAGAATTAGAAGTCGAATCTACATCAGAAGCCATTACTGATATGTGGTTAGAAGACGATGACGATATTGTTGATGTCGAGCTGAGCGTTCAATCTGAAGCTGAATTGGAAGCAAGTGAATCAGAATCAACAGATTCTACAGCTACAGAGCCAGATTCGCCAGAAGTTCCAGAGGGTAAAGACTTTACCCCATTAGAAACTTCGACCGAGGAAAACACCGCCGAGTTGGAAGAGACTAATATTGAAGAAGCAACAGAGTCAGAATTATTTGTCGATAGTTGGTTGGATGAAGCCAAGTCAGATTTAACTCCAACTGACGATACAGATGAAAAGACTCCTGAGATTGCCCAAGACGATGAAATTAGACAGCTAGAAAAGCAAAAAGCAACTTTGCAAAGCGAAATCGCAGCCTTAAAAAGCCAAAAAGAACAAATGCTCTTGGCACAGGTGAGGGAAGTCCAAGAAAATATGGGACGTATGGTTGAGGAAGGGACTAGAGAGTTAAAAGAACGTAAAGCAGCATTGCAAATTGAAATTGAGAAGCTAGAACGACGCAAAGAGAGAATTAATCAAGAAATGCGGGCAAATTTTGCTGGCTCATCTCAAGAATTAGCAGTTAAAGTTCAGGGCTTTAAAGATTATTTAGTCGGTAGTTTGCAGGATTTAGCTCGTGCTGCGGAAAAATTAGAATTAGCTAAAACCCAACCAGCACCAGCCCCCAGAATGAGAGAAAGGGTAAGAAGCCGAGACGAAAGCGATAGTATCAGAAGAGACGAGCGAGATCGGGGTAGAAGAACCAGAAGAGAACGCGATCGAGATAGCGGGGTTACCAGTCAAGCTCCCCAGGCACAATTTTCCGAACCAACTTTTGCCGATCGCGGTAAACGTATTCGTCAGCTTATCGATAAATATCGTAATAGTCCCGACTATTATGGCGCGCCTTGGCAGCTTCGCCGTACTTTTGAACCCATACATGCTAAAAAAGTCCAGGAGTGGTTTTTTACTCAAGGCGGTAGAGGTGCAGTAGATAGTATGGGTAGCCGTCTGCAAAACATCCTGGTTGCTTCGGCGGCAATTTCAATTTTACATAACCTATATGGCGATCGCTGTCGAGTTTTGGTTTTAACCGATACCCCCGAAAATCTCGGAGAATGGCGTAGGGGATTACAAGATTGTCTCGGTATCTCTCGCAGTAATTTTGGCTCTAATCGCGGTGTTACCCTATTTGATGCTCCCGAAGTTGTCGTACAAAGAGCAGAACGATTGCTTGAAGATAAATTATTGCCGATGATTGTCATAGATGAGACTGAAGAATTGTTGAACTTATCGGTATTAAAGTTTCCTCTTTGGTTGGCTTTTGCTTCTACAACTAGATCTACAGCTTCTAACTATTTGTATTGAGCAAAGTTTATTTAGAGATTTTTTTGTTGCCAAAAGCAGTTAAACTATTGCTACAGATTTTAATGCGCCCACATCTTACGGAGGTCAATTTGCTCGTTGCTATTTTACTAATATCGATCGCCTATCTATTGGGATCGATTCCCACTGGATATTTAGCTACACGTTATCTGAAAGGAATTGATATCAGAGAACATGGTTCTGGCTCGACAGGAGCAACTAATGTTTTACGCACCGTTGGTAAATCTGCTGCAATCGGGGTGTTGGCGATCGATTTGCTCAAAGGTTCTTTGGCTCTAATCTTGGTTAATTTAGCTTATTCTTTCGTACCCGATCGAATGTTGTCTCCCGACTGGCATCCCTGGCTGATCGCGGTAGTAGCCTTGAGTGCGATTATCGGTCATAGCAAATCTATTTGGCTCAACTTTACAGGCGGTAAATCTGTAGCCACTACCCTGGGTGTTTTATTAGTAATGAACCCGATAGTCGCTTTGGGAACTCTCGCTAGTTTTGGAGTTGTCTTGGGCATCTGGCGCATCGTTTCCTTAAGTTCGATTTGTGGCGCGATCGCGGTTAATATTTTGATGATTGCTCTGGCTCAACCCCTAGCATATTCAATCTTTGCTGCCATAGCAGGTCTATACGTAATTCTCCGACACAAAACTAACATCCAGCGTCTGATTGCTGGCGTTGAGCCTAAAATTGGACAGGCTTTATAAAATAAGATCGTCAGAAAGATTGAAATATGAACTTGCAAAAAGTTTTACCTCCTGTTTGGTTTTTGCTGTCAATTATCATAATGATCGGATTGCATCTATGGCTACCCGTTAAACAGCTATTTTTTCCACCGATTACTTATCTGGACATAGGAGCGATGGCAGTAGGAATGGCAGTAGTTTTATTTTGCGATCGCTCAATATCGTCAGAATTATCCTCAAATCGAATTTGTGGTTGCTGACGGTGCAGATTTTGCTTTGGAGTCGAGTTTTGATGCTGTGTTTTCCAATGCAGCCTTACACTGGATTCATCCCCCCACAGCAGCGGTTAAATGTATCTATAAGGCGTTAACCAAAAGGACGTTTTGTAGCGGAATTTGGTGGCAAAGGTAACGTTAGACAAATTACTCAAGCCCTCAATCGAGCTTTAAATCGATCGGATTACAATCCTTGGTACTTTCCCAGTATTGGGGAATATTCTACCTTATGTGAACAACAGGGATTTACGGTCAATTATGCAGCCCTATTTCCTCGTCCGACCAAATTAGAAGGAGAAAATGGCTTGGCAAATTGGTTAGA
>JASJEI010000022.1 GCA_030064795.1 Pleurocapsa sp. MO_226.B13
TAACCTTGATATTGACAAAGATGTTAACGCCAACGTAAATAACGACGATATACTGGCTACTGCTGAAGCCGATGCCGAAGCTTTTGGAGAAAACGCACTAGCCGAAACTGATGCTTTTACCTACGTTAACGAGGATGGCGGTACACAAATAACCGAAGACGTTGTGGTTGATATCGACGCTTTGGGCAACACAACTCTAACCGAGCAGGAAAATTTTAATATCGAGGTGCCAGTCGATGATGCCACATATTTTCTCCCGGAAGATATAACGGTTAATTTCGATACTCCAGATGGTACGGGCTTACCAGATATTGACGATCTTAACTGGACAGGTGGTTTGATCGGCAACGATGATTTGGCCGGCGCATCTGACGTTCCTTTACCAATAGATGATTTTTTTGCTCCCAACGATAAAGATTTGTCTTATGTACCAGGTTCAGCAGCAGCCACTGTGATAGATAGCCAAGTAATTATTACAGCCCAATATACATTAGATGATCCTTGGCAAGTCGATTTCGGTCCTCGAACCATAACTGGCGATAATCTTACGGACACTCAAGACCTGTCATTATCAGTCCCAGCGGGAACTATCTACCTAGTGGAATTTCTGGACGAGAATGGCGACGGAACCATCGATGCGAAAGAATATGAGTTTTTTGCGTTTGAAGATGGTGAAAATGCAGATTGGGTATTTGGAGGTCAACCATTTGACGTTGATACGTATGTACAGGATGGAGAAGAGATCTTTGATATAGGGTTCGGTGATTGGGCGTTTGAAGCACTTGGCACAATTACAATTACGGATGATATACCTGGCGAGGGAGAAGCATTCTCTTACGGTGAATCTACTGCTGCCCTCGATCTTGGTGGTAACGGTAATGATAACGGAGATATAGGATAGCAGCCTAAATATATCGCAGTACGTCTTTTGGTTAGGACAAAAAAATTAATCGCTCATGAGTAATGAGTAGTGGGTAGTGGGTAGTGAGTAATGAGTGTCCTGATATGAGTTCGTATTGCTATAGATTATTTTCTGCTGAGAAGACTTGTTGTCCAAAAGTTTCGCGATCGCCATTCACTAATCATTGATTCAACTAAGCAGCGCGATCGCGATCGTTATCAATTCAGTTTTTTCCTCAATCAGCAAACAAGTAAATAACTATTACTAAATTGCGATCGACAGAAGAAACTTGCCACAATGGCAACCCCAATGTCTTCAAAGCACGAATAATACTGGAAAGTCGCGTGTTTAGTTTGTATTTAGGCGGTTAAGCTATGGTCGATAACTATGTTAATGTTCTAGGCGATGTAATCTTTTCTAACTATAGTCATGCTCCTGAAGGAATTGGGACTGATACTGACACGATCGCTATAGTAGAAAGTGGTGCAACCATCGCTGACGCTGAGGCAGAGGCTTTCTTTTATAACTCCGATATATCGGGACTTTACACCGAAAGTAGTGGCGCAAGCGAAGAAAGTGCTTTTGAAGGAAGTGCTAATAGTGACGCTCAGGTCATTGCTAATTTTACTGTCGAAGCAGGTGAAACATTCTCCTTTGATTTTTCGGAAGATTTATTAATAGAAACCAAAGAAATTGACAATCCTGATGCTGAATACAATCAGGCTCAGTTAAACATTGGTTTTGTCCTCTTGGACACTTCCGATCTCGATGAGATAGAGGTTTTAGATTACGCCGACCTTTGGGCGTACTTGGTTTCTTCCGAGCAAATTAGCGATTTAGAAGTCTATTTTAGCGATAATTTCACCTTAAGCGATGGCTATCAAACTATAGATATTGATGGCGACAACGAGCTTGACTTTATTTCCAGTACGACTATAGGCACTTATCAACACACTTTTGACCAAGATACAAATCTCACACTCCTCAAGGTTAGCCAAAGTGATGTTCAATGGTTGGGAGACTCTGGGATTGGTAATTTAGACTCAGATTTTGTCTATGGCACACTCTGGGAAGATAATTGGTTTGGAACTCAAGCAGACGACAGTTATTATGCTAGTTTAGGCGATGACCTGATGTTTGCCAAAAATGGCAACGATCTCCTCATAGCTGGGTATGGTGACGATACACTGTTGGGGGGGAACGATGATGACACTCTCAGGGGCGAACATGGTAATGATTCCCTCAGTGGAAGTAATGGGGATGACTTACTAGAAGGCGGTGCTGGAGACGATCTTTTGGATGGAAGTAACGGTGATGACTTATTAAGAGGTGGTATTGGAAACGATTCGATCGATGGCAGCAATGGTGATGATACTCTTTTTGGCGGTAGGGGTAATGATACCCTCACAGGTGGTTTTGGCGCAGATCGATTCTACTATCAAACTTTTGCAGCTTTTCAATCTATCCAGATAGGTGAAGATCTCATTACCGACTTAGAAGTCAATGAAGATAAAATCCTTCTCAGCCAGACAACCTTTACTGCTCTTACTGGTAACATAGGTGAGTCAATAAATGCCGCTGAATTCGAGGTAGTAGCTAATGATGAACTTGCTGCTGTTAGCTCTGCTTTCATCACCTACAGTAGTGGTAGTGGAAACTTATTTTATAATCAAAACGGTTTAAACAATGGACTCGGACAAGGAGGACAGTTTGCCACTTTAGAAAATCTTCCGATCGTAAGTGCTGCTGACTTGATCATTGTCGAATAGTAGGGGCGGTTCGCGATGCGAAGCGAGTCCTTTAGGGCGAACCGCCCGTACAGTGGTTAGTTGTTATTCCCCCATCTACCCCATCTTCCCTAAATCAAGTCAGAATTATGAATTATGAACGGAAGAAAATTTCAGACTTCTTACTTTCTTCTCTGCTTCCCTGCTTTTTGCCTTTTGTACGGACGTTTCATGAAACGTCCCTACTGACTTTTGACTTTTGACTTTAGTTACTGATTGTGAACTAGGGAATTAAACTCTCTTTCCAGCCATTGTTGAAAAAGCCGATTGATAATATCCTGATGCCTTTCGGGGGTCAATTCGGCGGGGATAAACTCTTCAATCATCAAGAGATGGTATCTTTGGGTTTCTTCTGTGGCGACTGGTCCGATCGTTTGTCCTGCACTGGCATTACCGATCGCTTCAGATAAATGTGGGGGTAAACTCCAGCGACCAATTTTACCTTCGTAACCACAAAGATACTTGCGTCGTTTGTCTATATCGTAGATATGGGCTGCTTCGTAAAAACTAATCTCCTCTTCTTCGATTTGGTAGTATATTTCCTGGGCAAGTTGCTGATAGGGAACGACAATTTGATAGAGAACAAATTGGTCAAAATCAAGACGGTGTTGAGCAAAATAGGACTCTACTTCCGACTCGAATAGGTGTTTGGCTAATTTTTGCCCCAAAAGACGGTTTCTAATTCCTGCTTCCCACTCCTCTGTCGTCAGCATCTGCTGTTCCAACCAAGCCAAAGTATCAGCAGCCTTTTCCAGACGTTTGCCATAACGAATGCTGTCTGCTTCAGTTTCAATTTCCTCTGGGGCGATCGCTATATTGTTTTCTGTAGCAGCTTTGGCAATAATTTTTTGATACAAAATCTTTTGGCAGATTCCCTTCAAGAGCATTTCTTGTTTGAGGAAATCGACAATTTCTGCTGATTCAATTGATATTCCTTGAAAATTAACCATTATTAATCATAGCTTCATAATCTCTGTTACAAGCCATAGCAACATAGCCAGAGAAAATTTTTGCTATAGCTTACTAAAATTTATCTTGTTTTATAAATATTATGCTGCACGTAGCCGATCGAGCATAATGTCATACTATTATTAATAGTAAATTTGCTGAAAGCTTTTTGATTGGTTAAGCTTCCAGCAATACTATCACTATCTCTATTACCGCTATTAGTTTCTACTTTTGGCGGTATCTTTATGAGCAAAGAAACATCAATGTCGAGGATTGTAACTAACTCGTTGTTTCTATGACAATAAAAATAGGTTTATAACAACGCAAGTATTAATCTTGACGAGAGCATAAAAACCCAAAACCTCAGATTAACCAACAGGATCTGGAGCAGGTGCTTGATCGAGATCGAGAGCAGCAGTAGATTCACTGTAAGAGAATGCTTCAGTTTCAGTAACGTAAGTAAAAGCATCAGTTTCAGCCAATGCATAGATACCGAAAGCTTCAGCATCAGCTTCAGCAGTAGCTAACTGATCGGGGTTGACTACGTTCACATCAACAGTTTTGTCGATGTCGAGGGTCACTACCTTGTTAAGATTAACGTCTTTGGCAATGGTGAAAGCAATGTCACCACCGCCAGCCAGAGCGTTTCCAGTTTCAGAATTAATAACTTCTAGATAATTGAGATCGGAAATTTTCATTTGTCTTCTCCCTAAAAAAAAAAATTCTGTTTGCAACAACCTTCTCTTGTTGTTATCTATAAGTATAGGGAGCAAGATTGAAGTCATGTTGCCATTTTGGCAGATTGTTTTGTGGTTCGATCGCGGGTGAGCAAAATACATCTCAATACTTCTCGCGCTCTACTTAAACTAAGCTAAGCGATCGCATTCTCTTGAAATCCTTCTTGACTAGTGCGATCGCCACTTTCAAAACCAATTGTTTTGGTAGAGTTTTCTTTATCGATCGATCTTTAGTTATTTTTTAATATCATTCAAAGTTCGTTAATATAGTCTAATTTTTTTAACAAGTTAGATACGATTATTTCAATTTGATAACAGCAAAAGACAAAAGATAAATAAAGTAAACTCTCCCGACTCAGAAGTTAAAGCTTTGAGTTTAGAGCTTAAAATAAAAAAGACAATTCATATTAGGTACTGAAATATGAATCTTGCTGAGATAGTATCTTTTTTAAAGCAAAAGACTTGTTTGAGTGATTTATCGACTGAAGTATTAGAGGCGATCGCATCTACAGTAGCGGAAAAAACTTTAGCGGAGAATGAAACGATTATTACTGAGGATAGCGAACCCGATGGCTTATATATTATTTATTCGGGAAGACTAGCTAGTAGTAGTAAATTACTCTCCCGTCAAAGTAGTTTGCTTTCAGGGACGGTACTTAATTTATATGCTTTATTATTAGACCGCCAGACTCAGTATACAGTCAAAACTATTACTGAAACCAAATTGTGGTTTATTGATAGTATAGAAGCAAAAAAAATAATTAAACAATATCCAGAAATAGCGCAAACTTTTTCGCAGCAATTAGCTAACGAAGTTCAAGAGTTAACAGAAAAATTAGAGTTTGAACAAGAAAGACAAGTAATTTTAAGACCTTACTTAGTAAGTAAAGCCAAACGAGGAGTAATCGGAAAAAGTCGCTATGCCAAGAGATTGCGATCGCAAATTAAGCAAGCATCAGAAACTAGGGAATCAATCTTGCTATTTGGCGAACCAGGATTAGAAAAAGATAACTTAGCAGCATTAATTCATTTTGGTTCGCCCACTCGTCGGCAACCAATTATTCAGATAGACTGTGCCAAATTACAGACTAGTGGAGCAGAATTATTCGGTCGTAGTGGCGGTAAACCAGGATTAATTACTAGCCTGGAAACAGGTACTTTAGTTTTAAATAATATCCATTTATTACCCTCGGAATTAACCGAGGCGATCGCGACTTTAATTTCAACTAATAAATATACACTCGTGACTCGTCCTGGAGAAAAAACCCCTGAAGTACAAACTTCCCAAGCCAGAATTATTGCGATCTCCGAGCAAACCATGCCTGCGATCGATAGTGCGATCGATAAAATTATCAAAGTTCCTCCTTTAAGGGTTAGAAAAGCCGATATAGAAGAACAAATAAATTATTACTTAAATTTGATTGGACGTAATAAATATCTCAAGAAAACTAAAATTACTCCCGAAGCGATTAGAAATCTACAGGCTTATGATTTTCCTAATAATCTAAGAGAATTAGAGAACATTATCGAACGGGCATTATCTCAACTACAGGGATGCGATGATATTACCGAAGAAATTGTTTGGCAATCTCAAAGTAAAAAGAAACAATATCGTTTAAATCTACTCAATAAATATCCCCAACTACGTTATTTCTTGCGCAGCAATTGGTTTCCAGACAGAATCAATTATGGCTTTACTTTAACTTTTTTTGCCTTCGTAGTTTTAGTCTTATTTATCGCCCCTCAAAACCGTCAGGAAAATTTCGCGCTTAATTTATTTTGGGCTTGGTGGTGGCCCTTGATTCTAATTGGCTTTCCTTTTGTGGGTAGGTTGTGGTGTGCAGTATGTCCCTTTATGATTTATGGCGAAATCACTCAAAAACTATCTTTAATTTTGTTTCCCCGACAGCTAAAAAAATGGCCCAGAAATTCCGCCGAACGTTGGGGTGGTTGGTTTTTATTCGGATTGTTTGCTTTAATTCTACTCTGGGAAGAATTATGGTATTTAGAAAATACCGCCTATCTTTCCTCTTGTTTGCTATTACTAATTACCGCAGGAGCGATGATTTTTTCGGCGATTTTTGAACGTCGTTTCTGGTGTCGCTATCTTTGTCCCATTGGCGGGATGAATGGTTTATTTGCCAAACTTTCTCTGACTGAATTACGAGCGCAACAGGGTACTTGTTCGGCAGAATGTACCACTTATCAATGTTATAAAGGTGGCCCTGCAAAGGGAGAGGGACAAGAAACCAATGGCTGTCCTCTCTATTCCCATCCCGCACAGCTAACCGAAAATCGCGACTGTGTGTTGTGCATGACTTGTCTCAAAGCTTGTCCCCATCGCTCGGTAGAGTTTAATTTGCGTCCCCCTGGAATTGAGTTGTGGACATCTCATAACCCCCGTAGTTATGAAGTTGCTTTGTTGTTTTTATTGTTAAACGTCGTCTTTCTGCACCGTTTACCCGAAATATCCACCAGACTGGGTTTAAACTTACACCTAGAACAATTTGGCAGTCACGTTTTAGTCTCTGTTATTGCTTTAGCTTTACCTCTTGCTATTCCCTTAATAGCTCAAATCGCGATCGAACTTGTAGGCAAAATCAACCATAAATATAACCCCCGCAAATTTGTCGAACTAGCTTATGGATATCTACCCTTAGTACTAGCAGGTAACTTAGCTCACTATCTTCGTTTGGGTTTAACGGAAGGAGGAAGAATACTGCCCGTGACTATGGCTACTTTTGGTTTAAATGGTGCCAGTCTTCCTGTCTTGGTTGCTCATCCTGCGGTGATTGCTTTTTTACAAGGCTCTTGTTTATTGTTTGGAGTTATATTATCGATCTTGTTAACTCAGAAAATAGCTCGCCAACAATTTAAATATCTACTTCCCCAACATCTAGCTACCATTACTTTAGCCGTTGGTATGTGGCAAATTATCATTGGGTTTTAGCTTTCGTATGATGAAAATGCTATATTGCATTACAAGTCCGAACTGACACGAAATCTCACCTTATTTATGGGTGGGATGAGCTTAACTTGTTGAATTACTAGAAGTCCAAATAGTCTCGTAAAAGGCTGTATATTCTTTAAAACTAAGACTATTACTTTAGTTCTGTAAATTACTATTTTCATTAATAAAATTGTTATTAGACTCTTTTGTTTCTTGATTTACATATCCCATCAGAGTGAGCATTATTCCTAAAGCATATAAGGCTACGGTCGCTTTGTTGGCCAAAGATTCCAACTTGCTATTTCTGGTCATTTTGCCGATACTACCTACTAAAAATACTGGTTGTTGAACTAATCGCAAATATTTCTTCCACGAAGATATAATTTTTTTACCCCAAAAAGCAGCTAAAGAATATCAACCGTAGGGTAGATTTAGCAATTTAAGGTTTCGTTATTTATTATTTAATATTGTTGTTATTAAAATTTGCTTAAGAGTAACAAAAAAAACCGATAATTACCACCTAAATAGATACTAGAACACCGATTCAGTAATCGAAAACTAAGCAGTGCCTGCTTTTGAAGCAAATAGCTCTGGGTCGTTTTTCAATAGCCTTACCAGTACATGAAGATTATGAACAACTGCCGTGCGACGTAGGTCAAATAAATTTTTTCGCACTCCGATATAGCGAGCTCGATCACCTTGCCAGCGACCGATGTGTGACAAGCTAGGCTCCACAGTTACTCGACGAGCGTAATTTGGCCCGACCCTGAGATGTTAATTGACGCGATCGTAGTTCAGCAATAAATTTCTCATCAAAATGATGAACTGAATAAACTTTTATACTTCATCGTTCATCGTCGATCGTTTTTACTTTTTCCCTGCCTGCCCCAACCCATCAATCAATTATTGACAGAGTATTAGTGGGGAGGTTGGCGACGGCGACGATACCAAGTTGCAGCACCAACCAGCATTCCCGTTAATGCCAAAGCACCCATTAAGGGGAAGATCTTCCCTTGAGATAGTTGACTAATACCTGCACCCATCATGACGAAAGGTAAAACTCCTGGTACAGTGCCAAGTAGAGTACCAATAAAATAATCTTTAAACCTAATCGAAGTTAAACCCGCTACAAAGTTGACCAAACCATAGGGAATAATCGGTAATAAACGGATGGCAAAAACATAAAACAAGCCACCCAGACGAATTTCTGCTTCAACCGCTTGCCAACGTCCTGCAAGTTTTTGGGCGATTAATTCTCTACCAAGAGTGCGAGTAAAAGCAAAAGCTGCGATCGCAGCTACTAAAGCAGCTATAGTAGTCCATAATGTCCCTTCCCACAAACCAAATATTGCCCCTCCCGTTAAATTTAAGGGAGTAGAAGGCAAGATTAAAAGCGTACAAATTGTATAAATAACTATATAAATAATCGGGGCAAAAATCCCTGTTTTGTTTAAATAAGCTTGTAACTGTTGAGGATCTATGCCACCGATAACTATAAATCCAATAACCGTAGCGATAAGACAAATAGTAGTCAACCACAAAAGACCGTTTTTGACTTTAAACATTATTAAAACTAACCATAGCTCTAAATTTCTCTAAGAAAAAATTTGATTGCAAGCCATATACAACCAGGATTTAAGCTTAATATATTTTCAAATTAATTTCTGGTTTTTTGAGTTAATAGAGTTAACGGTCAGTAGTACCAAGAGCGAACCCCGAACCCCGACGTGCATCCCACCTTATTTTTAGATGAAAAGGCGATCGCCCGATTCTCCCGATTATTCAGCTTAGCTATTGATAGTTCGGACTTGGTAACTGTGTTATATTACTTGAGAAATTTCTCTAGGCATTAATACCTTTAGTTTTAAGTTAGATAAAGTAGCATTAAGAGGGATAAATTATATATCCTGTATAAGATGAAGATTTAGCTATTATTTAAGGTCTAATCCTAGTCGTCTGGGTCGCAAATCAGCCGATACGACTTTGAAAACCGAACAAAGTAAATACTTTACCAACAGTACTATAACCAACCAAGAATCTATGACCGCACAAGTACCAACTAAAGAAAAACAAAATATTCAAGACTATAAAGTAGCAGATATTTCTCTGGCAGAATGGGGACGCAAGGAAATATCGATCGCTGAAGGTGAAATGCCCGCACTAATGGCGATCCGCAATAAATACAGTGAAAGTAAGCCATTGCAAGGTGCAAAAATCATTGGCTGTATTCACATGACCATTCAAACCGCAGTTTTGATTGAAACTCTGATTGAATTGGGCGCGCAAGTCCGTTGGTCATCTTGTAATATCTTCTCGACTCAAGATCATGCTGCTGCGGCGATCGCTGCTGCGGGAATTCCTGTTTTTGCTTGGAAAGGAGAAACAGAAGAAGAATATATTTGGTGTATCGAACAAACCTGTCACAATGTCGAAGGCGATCTCTGGGATGCCAATATGATTTTGGATGATGGTGGTGACTTAACTGGTCATATTCACGAAAAATATCCCCAGATGCTCGATCGCATTCACGGTGTTACTGAAGAAACTACCACAGGCGTTCACCGCCTTTGGGAAATGCTGGAGGGGGGCGAGTTAAAGATCCCCGCGATCAATGTTAACGATTCTGTTACCAAAGCTAAAAACGATAATAAATATGGTTGTCGTCATAGCCTCAACGATGCGATCAAGCGTGGTTTGGATCATCTGATGGCTGGTAAAAAAGCCCTCGTAATTGGTTACGGTGATGTCGGTAAAGGCTCGGTTGCTTCTTTAAGACAAGAAGGAATGATCGTTAAGGTAGCTGAAGTCGATCCGATCTGCGCTATGCAGGCTTGCATGGATGGATATGAAGTCGTTTCTCCCTATATCAATGGGGTTAATGACGGTACGATGAACAGCATTAATAAAGAACTATTAGGTTCTCTCGATATGGTAGTTACCGCTACTGGTAATTTCAACGTCTGTGATGCCAATATGCTATCTAGCCTCAAAAAAGGTGCAGTAGTATGTAATATCGGTCACTTTGACAACGAAATCGATACTGCTTTCATGCGTCGAGAATGGCGTTGGGAAGAAGTTAAACCCCAGGTACACCAAGTTTATCGCAGTAACGATCCTCAAGACTTTTTACTGTTATTATCCGAAGGACGTTTGGTTAACCTCGGTAATGCCACTGGACACCCCTCTAGAATTATGGATGGCTCTTTTGCTAACCAAGTACTAGCACAAATGTTTTTATACGAGCGTAAATTTGCCGATAAATCTCCCGAAGAGAAAGCCAGCGCGATTACCGTAGAAGTATTACCCAAACACTTGGATGAAGAGGTAGCTCGCTATATGGTTGCAGGATTTGGCGGTACGATGACTCAATTGACTGAAGACCAAGCTAAATATATTAACGTACCTCTGAATGGGCCATTTAAATCTGAAGCTTATAAGTATTAAATTGCCAGTCGGCTTTGGTTTTCCTAGCTTAAGGCTATTAGCTGTTTAATTTTGAAAAAAGGTGGGCAATGCTCACCTTTTATTTTATTGTTGTTTATTAAAATATCAAGGTGATTTTTTTAGATTGATAACATGGCTAAACTCTCTGTCGAACTAAACCGTTATTTTTTTGCCGAAGCTAGAGATGACAAAGTGACTCTATCGGATATCTTAGCTTTGGCTGGAGAGAGAGTATTTGGCTTTTTGTTTATAATTCTAGCTATACCTTCTGCTTTACCCGTTCCTGCTACTGGATATTCCATTCCGTTTGGAATTGCGATGTTTTGTTTGGCACTACAGCTAATTATCGGACGCGATTACCCTTGGCTACCAGCAATAATTATGAATGGTTCGATGCCACTTAAAACGGTTCAGGGATTTGTGAAAAAAGCGATGCCCTGGATACAAAGGATAGAAGCTATAACTAAACCTCGAATGGCTTATCTCTGTACTAGTCTTCCAGGAAAAGTAATACTGGGAATTGCGATCGCTCTAATGTCAATTTCGATGATGATTCCTATTCCTTTGACTAATACTATTCCTGGAATCGGTATCTTTGTAACTGCATTTGGTTTGCTAGAAGATGATGGTTTGATTTGTATTGCTGGTTTATTTATTTGTTCGGTGGGAGCTAGCATAACTACATCAATCTTAATTTTTGGTTTGGCAGCAGTCGAAAAATTTATCGATCTAATCAAATACTATGTTTTCAATTTATTTTAGTAGACTGCATCTAACATAATAGTCAGTATAGATGTTAGGGATTTGTAGCTTGAAATATTGTGTAGATCCAAAAGATATAAGCTCTAACCAAACCTCGTCTCAGTCCTCTATGTACTAGTACTAGACCAACGAAATTTTGACATCCAAATGCTCCCCTAAACCCCTATCTCCCTAAACCCCCACACACAATCTCAACCTATCAAAATTAAATTGGTGGAGTACTAGCATACCTGGGAGAGCGATTTTGGGAATTGCGATCGCTCTAATGTCGATTTCGATGATGATTATTATCCCCGGGACAAATACTTTACCCGCGATCGGTATTTTTGTCACTGGTTTCGGTTTGGTAGAAGATGACGGTGCTATCTGTCTTTTGGGTTTGATTATCTGCGCCCTAGCAGCAGCTTTGACTACCTCGATTTTGATTGCTGTTATTTGGGGAGGGACTAACCTATTCGATCTAATTAAAGAGCAACTAGGCAGTTAAGAGATTAAATAACTTTTTTGGTAATTGAATTAAGCTTGAGTTGACATTCACAGCTTTAAATGTATATGATACAGTTACAGTTACAAAAAATGTGATGAATGACTAAAAGTACCCGATTTCCCGTTGCCGTTCACATTCTGACGTTTCTATCCGCTCATCCAGGAGAGTACGTTAGTTCAGAAGCGATCGCCAAAAGCGTTGCTACCAATCCTGTGGCAGTGAGGAAAATATTGGGAATGCTAGTCAAAGCAGGATTTGTTAGTTCTCTAGCTGGTAGTAAAGGAGGTGCAAAATTGGAAGTCGATCCGAAACAGCTATCGTTGTTAGATATTTATCAGGCGGTAGAACAAAGGGAAATATTTCAAATGCACGAACCTCATCCTCATTGTCCTTTAGCCAAAGGAGTTAAAACCGATTTACAGCAGGTATTCGAGCTTGCTCAAACCGCAATGGAACGCCAGCTTGCAGCCCAATCTTTACAAGATGTGTCTCAAAAGGCAGTATTAGATTTTAACCAGGCTATGTAATAAGTTTAGGTTTTTTTTGCGTTTAACTGTAACTGTAACTTATACGGTTTTATATTAAATAGGAGAAATAATCATGAAACCCAAAATATTGGTCTTGGGTGCAGTGGGGAAGACGGGAAAGGAAGTGACATTGGGGTTATTAGCCAAGGGGTTTCCCGTGCGAGCCTTTGTCAGAGTAGAAGATTGGCGATCGCAGCAATTGCGTCAGGCGGGGGCAGAGATCTTGGTCGGCAGTTTAGCAGAAATGAGCGATCTGACTCAAGCCATGAAAGGAGTTCAAAGAGCTTATTTTCTTGCTCCTTTTAACCCAGGACAGTTGTATAGATCGATGGTATTTGCGATCGCTGCTGCTGAAGCAAAATTAGAAGTGGTAGTGGGTATTACCCAATGGTTAGCTCAACCCCAACATCCTTCTGTCGCCACTCGTGAGAGTTATCTGACCGAACAAATACTTAGTTGGATGCCTGGAGTTGATTTGGTTTTAGTTAACCCAGGTTGGTTTGCCGATAACTATATGGCTTTGTTAGAACCGATTTCCCAACTGGGGATTTTTCCCATGCCTTTAGGCGAAGGACGGACGGCACCAGTATCGAACAAAGATATCGCCAGGGTAGTAGTTGCTGCCTTAACTAATCCCGCACCTCATATTGGTAAAACCTATCGACCAACTGGAGCAAAGATACTCAACCCCGATGAGATAGCCGATAGTTTTGCACGGGTGTTAAATCGTCCAGTGCGCTATCAAAATATTTCCGAGAAAATGTTTTTCAAAGCCATAAAATCGATAGGAATCGAAGCAAGATTGCAAAGCCAGCTTCGTTACTATTTGGAAGAATACCGACGTGGTGGTTTTGAGGTAGGCGCACCAAACAACGCTGTGCTAGCAGTTGGGGGACAAGAACCAGAGGATTTTGAAACTACCATACAACACTATGTAATCCATAATCCAGTAACTAAACCAACTTTGGCAAATAAATTAAGAGCGATCGCTCTATTTGGCAAGATTCTTGTCACTTTCACTCCCGATTTAGATAAGTACGAGCAAGATCGATCTCATGTATTGCTACGCGAGCCTAAATTTAGTTTCGATTATGCTCCTTGGGTAGCAACCCACAATGTTGAAAATACTTTTGGTTATCAGTCAGACAGCACTCTCAAGTTACAAAGTTAGGTAGAGAATTTAGCTCCTTTAATAACTGAGGAGTTAACTCTCTTTTTAGTTTGATTCACACAACGAGGAAAATTTAGAGTTATGAGTAATTATATTCAACCCTTCAATTTATTTCTTTCTACTTTGAGCTTCGTGTTAATTGCTCAATGGTATCTTATTCCTGCTCTTAAGCGAATGAAAAGAGAACAAGCACTTCAACCCTTGCTATTACTCCATTCATTTCGCCATATTGGTTTAATGTTTCTAGCTATTGGTGCGGTTAAATATGAATTACCAACTGCATTTTCTGTACCTGCTGCTTTTGGAGACTTAATAGCATCGCTATTAGCATTTTTGGCATTGATATCAATTCGACTGCGTTGGTCGTGGGCAATCTTAATCGTCTGGATATTTAACATTGAAGGTACCCTCGACCTATTTAATGCAGTGTTTCGAGGTGTAATTAATGATGCCTGGAATGGGATGGGTGCTACATTTTGGATTCCTTCTGTTATTGTTCCTGCACTTTTGGTTACGCACTATATTGTTTTTCTGATTCTGTTACGTCCTGCTAGTAGTAAAGATTTAGAGAGGATCTCGTAATTTAAAAATAATTCTCAAAATATCAAAGAAAACTGACCGCAAGATCGTGACAGCGACACAAGATTTTGATAATTGAGATGCGATCGGCTTCGCTGGCAGGCTCTGCCCGATCGCTTCCCTAATTAGGATTAATTGTAAAGAAATTTTGCTTTTCTCTTGAACTTCACGTTACGTCACCCCCTATCTTGAAAAGTGTAGAGAAAAAAGAAACGAAGACATCATGTACAGTATTGGGGAATATGCACGTATCGCACAGGTTTCCAAGCGGTTGTTGCGTTACTACGATGAAATCGGTTTGTTTCAACCCGTCAAAATAGATCGCGAAAGCGGGCATCGTTACTATAGCGCGAGTCAATTACCAGAACTCAATCGTATTTTGGCACTAAAAGATCTTGGAATATCGTTAAATCAAATTCAAAGGTTTGTGCAAGATGACATTTCTCCCACAGAAATTCAGGGGATGTTGTCCTTAAAAAAAGCGGAGTTGGAACAACAAGTATTGGGCGAACTCCAACGCATTCGGACTATTGAATCCCGCTTGAAGCAAATTAAAGAACGCGCTATTTACGTGCGGGATGTGGTGGTGAAACAAATACCCCAACAAAGACTGATCGGAATACGCAAAGTCTTACCAAAAAATCATTCAGGGGAAGATCTGTTTGTGTCTGTGATGAATGCTCTTCCTGGGGATAATAATAGCACCTATGGCGCAATGACAGTTGTCGTGCACGGGGATGGAGTAACGAGCGATCGCACCGATCTCGAACTGGGACGGTTACTCCATAAAACTAATCATGCTCCCCTCACTACCTATGATGGCTTGACCCTAGATACGCGATCGCTTCCTGGAGCAACAATGGCAACATTTATTCCTCCAGCAAGCTGCTGTGCCAGACTTCTGGGCTACAACGCGATCGGCGAATGGGTTGAAGCCAATCACTATGCTTTAGCAGGTCCTGTACGGTTAGTCTTTCTAAAATTGCCCAAACAATCAGGGGATTCAGACTTTGTAACGGAAATTCAATTCCCGATCCGCAAGCGGACAGTCGATCTGAACTTACTGTCAATAAACTAGCACTCTTATCAGCAAGAGGTAGATATTAATGTCCAGATCGTTCAACTCATCAATATCCTTCCAAAACAGGAGTATCACCATGATTTCCCCCAATAAAACCATCGGCATGGATATCAAAGCTTTGCTTTCCACATTATGGATATTTGTACTGTTCAATATGATTTTCCGAGATCTTCATGAGTTTGGCAGACCTGGCTTTCTAGAAGAAATTATGACAGGAATCGTCAACGGCGTTCAAATAACTGAAGAACTTATGCTGCTAGGCGGAATCATGGCAGAAGTTCCGATTTCTATGGTTCTCCTCTCGCGGGTCTTAAAGTATAGAGTAAATCGCTGGGCAAACATCATTGCAGGTGCAATAACGATGGCATTTGTTATCAATAATGGAGTCAAAGATCTCGATGATGTATTCTTTGCAGCTATAGAAATTGTCGCTCTGACATTAATTGTCTGGTGTGCTTGGAAGTGGAAGAAATAGAAAGATAAGGAAGAAAATACCATGAATTCTTCAGCCAAATTTTGGAACAAAATTGCCGAACCCTATTCTCAACAACCTATTATTGATGAAGCAGCTTACCAGAAAAAACTGCAGGTCACACGGGAATACTTAAAGCCAGATATGTCAGTATTAGAGTTTGGCTGTCCTAAAGGATACCGCTTCGCATATGGGACGGGAACGACGGCGATCTCTCACCCACCCTATGTTAAACAGATTCGGGCTATAGATTTCTCATCAGAAATGATTAAAATCGCTAAAGCTAAAGCCGAGGCAAAAAACATCAACAATGTCACCTTTGAACAGTTGACTATCGAAGAATTAACTGTACCCGATGAAAGCTTTGATGTAGTGTTAGGACTGAATATTTTGCACTTACTGGAGAACAAGAAAGAAGTAATCGCTCTTGTTTATAAGATGCTCAAACCTGGCGGGGTTTTCGTCACCAGTACGGTGTGTTTGGGAGATACGATGAAGTGGTTTAAGGTTATCGCCTGGATGGGAAGATTTTTGCGATTGATACCGCTAGTTAAAGTTTTTACTAGCAAAGAATTAGAAAATAGTTTGAGCGATGCTGGTTTTACAATTGACTACCATTGGCAACCGAACAAAAGCATACGCAAAGGGGCGTTTAAATTCAAAGGGGTATTTATTGTAGCGAAGAAGGCTAATTGATTAAAATTCTCGATACTTACGGCGATTTTCAGTTGAATGGAACACAAGCTAACATACTCCTGCCCCCTGCCTGCATGCGGCGTTTACACCCGTTGCCTTGGGTGAACCGAATCGCCTTTGCGCCCTCTGCCTAATACTAAAACATGGTCTACTTAATAGAAAACTGCTGTAATACTTTTTCGTCATTAGTCATTAGTCGTTAGTAAATTCACAATCAATAATTTATTTAGGAGCAAGAAATATGAAATCTCGCCCGAAGTTTGACGTAGCTATTATTGGCTCTGATATGGAATGGACAATCGGATGGTGGCGAGTCTCTCTTCAACGGGTTTATCCTACAGTCGCGCAACTGTCCCAAACCTATGATAAGGCAGCACTCCAGTGGCATGAGCATCTTCGTCTTCTAGGGTATTGCCATGCCTATCGGGGACTGTGGAAATCGCTGAAAGATGCCGATATTCTACCTCACTGGCAAGACAATTTGACGATTTGTGATTGTGGAATTGGCACAGCAGCATTTAGCCTTGCATTTGCTCAAGCGATCGATCCCAAAGCGCACATTACTGGAGTTGATATTTCGCCTCAAATGCTTAAAATTGCTCATCAAAAACTAAGTCAAGCAAACGTTAGTCATCAAATCTGTCACAGTGACGTGAGGAGATTGCCATTTGCAGACGAATGCTTCGATGGGGTCATCAGTGCCCACGTACTCGAACATTTGCCTAATCCAGAACAGGGGTTAAAGGAAATAGTAAGAGTTTTACGTCCAGGGGCACCATTAATTCTTGCTGTTACTCAGCCTAAATTGATAGGCAGGTTGATTCAGTGGCATTGGGGCAATCGTTGTTTTTCTCAAAAAGAACTTTCAGAACTGATGTATGAAGCAGGACTGATCGATTTGCAGTTTTTTCCCTTTCCATTGGGACTATCTCGCCTCACGAGCTTTGTTTGTATCGGATTTAAAAGCTCAATGTAACGGTACTTTTCTATTACAAAATCTAAAATTAGTTGGTGGTAGTTTCAGTGAATTTGAGTCTCTGCAATCATAAATTTATGACATTTTAGAAAGTACCAATGTTTTCATTATCCTATGAGATTATCCATAAAAGCAATTGTCTTAACAAAATATGGTTCCTCAGGAGTCCTTCAGCTTCAAGAAGTAGCCAAACCCATACCTAAAGATAACGAGCTTTTGGTTAAAATTCATGTTACATCTATCAATTTGAAGAGCCATAATAAAAACTGCCTTGGGGAGCATGTCAAATATGTCGATACAAGTGAACTATAGTTACGGGTGTTAAGGGTTACAGTCGATAAATCAGCTACATAGTTCAAGCGTTCTTACAAAACTGACATGCTCCCCTGCCTTGTCCTCCTTGTCTACCTTGTCCCCCTTGTCTTTTCCCCAACAAGGAATTATCACTATTTAACAGGATTTGATATCAGATAGGGTTCAGCGAAAGTATAGATATCTGGCTACCCTTGTCTGGCGAATCTAAAAAATAATGGTCTAATCAAAATGTCGTAGCTATTATGGAACAAGTGTTCAG
This sequence comes from Pleurocapsa sp. MO_226.B13, assembly GCA_030064795.1. Next base: position 18,093 of record JASJEI010000022.1, read on the forward strand.
TCTGAAATTCTCCCAGACATTTCAAGTCCAGTTTTCTCAAAGGAACGACAATTGGTTTCCAATTCCCGCCGATCTTGCTATGGAAGGTTGGTCTGATGAAGAAGTTAATGCGATTACCCCCATTCGTCCCGTCTCCCCTCAAGGGGGATAATAAGGGCGGGATAATAAGGGCAAGCGCTCCGCGTCCCAAACTATACGGGATAAATAGCCTACGGATCGCAGGTAAAGCCATAATACCAGGCTGGAGTTTTATTCCAGCATATTTTTCTAGCAGTGAATCCTCTGACCAGGAATTAGCTAAAGAGATGCTTGCACTTTTGTTTTCGGTTCATCCTGAAAAGCTTTTTAACATATTTTCAATATGAGGAAATTACGATTTAGCGTCACCATAATAACAGTTGCTCTAATGTTCATTTTTAGTTACTCACAACCGCTCTTTTCTCAACCTCCCAACCGCGAACAACCCGATCGTCAGATCGATGGTCAAACGCGATCGCAGGTAATTGAAAAGATAATTACAACTTTGGATGAATATATCTTCCCTGAAGTCGCTCGAAGGATTCAAGACGATCTTCGCACTCAATTACAAGAGTTAGCAGACAATGAGATTACCAGTGCAGCAGAATTTGCCGAGACTTTGAGCGCTCGCCTGCAAGCAGTTAGTAATGACAAACATCTTAAGGTGTTCTATAGCTTCGAACCATTTCCCGCAATCGAATCAGGGCGCTCGCCATCACCAGAAGAGCGAGAAAAACAGCGTCGCAGTATGGCTTGGGATAATTTTGGCTTTTACAAGGTCGAGCGACTGCCTGGTAATATTGGCTATCTCGATTTTCGCGTCTTTTTGCCTTCAGATGTTGCAGGAGATCCGGCGATCGCGGCGATGAATTTTTTAAGTAATACCAGTGCCTTAATCTTTGACATCAGAAAGAATAATGGTGGTTCTCCCGATATGGTTGCTTTGATTTCAACTTATTTATTCGACGCTCGACCAGTACATTTAAATGACATAATCTGGCGCGAACGAGATGAATCTGGAGAATTTCGCGAACGCATCGAACAACATTGGACACTGCCTTATGTCCCAGGAGCGCGTTATCTCGATAAGCCAGTCTACGTATTGACCAGTAACTTTACCTTTTCAGGTGCGGAAGAATTTGCCAACAACTTAAAACAATTAAAACGAGCCACCATTGTTGGTGAAACCACAGGAGGAGGAGCTAATCCTGGTCGATTTGAACCTCTCCACGACCATTTTGGTATCTTTATTCCTACAGGTCGAGCAGTCAACCCGATTACGCAAACCAACTGGGAAGGAACTGGGGTAGAGCCAGATCTCAAAGTCTCAGCCGAGCTAGCACTGAAAACCGCTCATTTAGCTGCTTTAAGAGAGCTATTAGCCAAAACCTCCGAGCCAGAATTCGTTGAAGAACTAAAGCAGGCGATCGTAACAGTCGAACAAGAGTCGGCTGAATCCGATTGAAATGATGTCTTCAAAGTATCGGTCACTAAATTTGAAATAAGCTCAAATGGATAAATTAATTGTTAAGGGAAAAGATGTCGTTTTATATACGGAGACATTTGGTAGTTTTGGAAGTCCAGGGATACTATTAGTGTCAGGTGCAATGGCACCAGCAATTTTTGGGGATGAGGATTTTTGCCTTAATCTATCAGAGCGATTTTTGGTCATCCGCTTTGACTTGAGAGATATGGGGTTTTCAACCCACTTCGAGCCGTGTCGTCCAGAATCTAGGACTCAACTTCAATACACAATTGATGACATGGTAGACGATTGTCTGTCTATCATTGAGCGTTATCGTCTCGATCGCATTCATATTATAGGTCACTCTCTTGGAGCTACAATCGCTCAATTGTTTGCCATCAAATATCCAGAAAAGACAACCAGCTTAACAGCTATATCCTCTCCTCTAATTGCATTTAAAGGCATAGAATTAATTGAAACAGACTCAAAGGAGCAAGAATCGCTATGGGCTGTACTTATGAGTAATAAAATGTACGCAGACTTTGAGAGAGGAAAAGCCGAGTTCTTCAGAATGTGGTCGGTTTTAAATGGCGACTGGTTAGTCGATTCAAAGATGGCTTTTGAATATACCCAGCGAATTTATGAAACTGAAAAGATTGAGCCAGCTTGGAATCACACAGAAGTACAGAAAAGTATCTCCGACCAAATGTCAAATTTAGAAAGTCTTAATATGCCTATTTTATTTTGTTATGGTGAGAAAGATATTCTAGCATCTAATCCCCAAAATATTGAAGCCTTATCTAAACACTTAAATGCTAAGTTCTATCTAATTCCCAAAGCTGGTCATATGTTTCTCAATAAGAAAATTTGGCATCTTTTAGGCAAAGAGATAGGACTATTTTTGAATCTGTGTCCAATACCAAGTTAAATTTTCGGTCCATACAAATAGACTTTGTACTAGCTAATACAGTACAAAAATCCCGAACCCCAAAACCGCGTCGCGAAGCACGCGATGCGGTAGCATCGCCAGTCGTCCCTAAAGGGATACGCTTCGATATCGTTGACGACGGGGCTTATAAAGTGCTGACGCACCTTTTACTTTTAGCACACAGCCCCTCACGATCTGGGTTTACGCCCTGTCCGTTAGGCTTATCGTAGCTCACATTACCTACCTTCCAGACTGGGGCATTGAGATCGTTATTGTGGTATGTGTAATCAAAGTTTAAAACTTGCCTAAGTTCACCAGAAAGCTAAACGGCTTGTTTGCGATCGTGGTAAGGAGTATCTATCGCTACGTGCTTGACCGTGAGGCGCAAAAGTAAAGTATCGTCTGAAAAGGATTACAGGTAGATGTGGTATTTTTTAACGTATCTCAACCGAATACCTAGGGGATATATTGCATTATTTTACACTTGTCTTGGCACGCGACCCAAACAGATTGCATTGTCAAAATCTTATATTTGCGCCCTGGTAATCTTTTCAGCCACCACCTCATCAATAGAACCAGTAGATGCTACTTCTCTTGCCCTATTTAATACATCTGTAGCTGCCTCAAGCTGAGTTACAATTGCCAATAATCTGTTTCTACGTTCGATTCCAGAACGCCCCACAATGTTACGGGGATCTTCATCACGGGATAGGTGGATTACCTTTACTTCTTCCTCTTTTACCTGTGGCGGAAAAATGGCTTTTTTAGCTGTCAGCTTATTGTACTCGTAGGTGGCATATGGTCTTTTAACCGAGTAACGGTGGGCTTCGACTCCTTCTGGGGCAACATAGCCCGCGCTCAACTCATTAATTGTTTCCTCAAGTGATGCGTAGCGGAGCCATGCCGTAGGCTTATCGCCTCTCTTAGTTGTCCGACGGCTTCAGTTACTCCCAAAGTTTCTGGGGTTTGGGGACAGCCTCGACTAGATAGCAGGTAACTCGCTGTCTGTCCTCTAGTCATGCGAACTCGTTCGACAATGCGACGATTATTTTCCAGTCTCGCTCGATATAGCTCGATCCGATATTTATATTTTATAGCTAGAACTAAAATAAATTAAAATCATAATTTATTTATTTGCTTATTTGCAATCCGCCAGCTCTTTTAGAGCGAGCGAAAAAATTTTCTATCGTAAATACAAGTGAACTCGATCGCCTGGCTGCCTGACACAAATACCTGAAAGTACTGAGATATCGTTGTAAAGAAGAAAAGGGAGAGTATTCATGGGAAGCTGAAAATAGATCTTTTTTAGCTAATAGTCCATGTCAACCTCTACCCCACTTTATAATCAACTGCTGAGTTTGCTAAGTCAACATAGCCAATATAGAGATTGGCGACATCTTAAAGCACTGGCTTGGATGGTTAATGCTCTAATTTGTAGCGGTAAAATTAACCTGAGTGAATGGGAATCTTATGTCGTCAGTCGAGCAACTAAAGCGCAAAGTACTGAGAGAAGATGGCAACGGTTTATTCGTAATCGTCGAATCAAAGTCAGGTCTATGTATGTGCCGTTAGTGATGGCAGCAATCAATGACTGGACAAAACAACGTATTTACTTGGCATTAGATACGACAATGTTATGGAATCGATTTTGTATAATTCACCTTTCAGTAGTATGTGGTGGTCGAGCAGTTCCATTTTTCTGGAAAGTTTTGGCACACAAAAGTTCTACAGTGGCGTTTGCAGAATACAAACTGATGTTGAGATTGGCACAGAAGTTGTTATCAAATTATCCCGACATCATGCTGCTAGCCGATCGTGGTTTTGCTAATCATCAGCTAGTCCGATGGCTGCAAAATAGCAACTGGCATTATTGTTTGCGTTTACCGTCTGATGTTACTCTTCATGGTGCGAGAAGACATCCAATTGAATTAAAGTATCTTTATCCAGCAAAATCCGAAGCAATTTTTTATCATCGCGTAGGCTTATGGTTAGACGGAGAACTGCGTTGCAATATCGTTTTAGCAAACGTCAATGGAGTCAGAGAACCTTGGGCAGTAATTACGGATGAAGACCCTTCTCTACAAACTCTTTGGCAATATGGATTACGCTTCCGCGTTGAGGAATTATTCCTAGATTCTAAATCTGGAGCTTTTCAATTGGAAGAATCCAGAATCAGAGACTGCCAATCTCTCGACAGACTGTATTTGGTCGTAGCTTTAGCTCTTTTATTTGCTACTGCTCATGGTATGACGATTCAACTCAATGGACTAAGAACTCAGGTCGATCCACATTGTCAGCGTGGTTTGAGTTATCTCAAAATTGGTTTGCGTTGGCTCAAGGGTGTTTTACACAAAGGTCGCGATCTATTCTTTCCTACCACTTTATTCTCTCAAGATCTTCAACCTTGCTTTGCCTCTCAGAAAGCTAAAAGAGATTACTATGACGCTATTTGGTTTAGTCGTATTCAGGAAATCAAATGTCATTCTTGTTGACTTTCACTGAGATGTGTCAGGCAGTCAGGGTATTTGCTTTGTTAACAGCAGACAGTCCATCAAAAGCCTGTTTTCTATATTAATTGCCGAAGCCGAAGCACGAGAATACTATGCCATCGAGCAGCAAATAGCTATTTTCTATGGCAGTCTTACCCGACAAAGACGAGAACAAATTTTAGTTGGATTAGAGCAAGAAGAAATTCGCTGTGTTATTGCTACCTCAGCTTTAGAAGCTGGTATCGACATTGGCAGTCTGGATTTTGCAATTGTTCGCGGTTGGCCCAGTTCACTACAGGCTTTTCGTCAACGTATAGGTAGAGCGGGTAGAAATAAAAAAGGATTGGCTATTTTCCTTCCCACACAGTATTCTCCGCTAGATCTCTACTATGCCGAACAGCCTGAAACATTGCTTCGAGGAAAAGTCGAAAGAGTTAGCTTTAATCCCAACTATCCGTTAGATTTAGGAAAACATTTAATGTGTGCTGCGGTGGAAACTGGTTTCAATCTCCAGCAGGCAGAGCGATATTTCAGTTCTAGCAGTATTCCTCTGTTACAAGCATTAATGGCACAAGGAGTACTTCGTAAAAGTAGAGAACGGCTATGGGCTAAAGGATACCCCCATCGTGATGTTAATTTTCGTGGTAGCTCTAGCAGTCATAAAGTTAGTCTAGTCGATATCGAACGGGGTGAAATTGTTGAAGAGTTAGACGGAGTAACCGCACAGCGAGAGGTGTTCCCAGGAGCGATCTACCGTCACCAGCATCCAACCGAAGGAATGGTAGTATATCGCTGCGAAGAACTGACAAAAGATAAGGCAGTCTTGAAAAGAATGGATGATGTTGGATTGTACACTAGAGCCACAACAGAAGTTGAGACGGCAATTGCTCAAGTTTTAACTCAGCCCTACAACCTTACCTCACCAGATGCTACTTCCCCAATACCGTTAGTAAAGCTTACCTTAGCCTCAGTTGCGATCGCTGAATCGACTATTGGCTATCAACTCCTACAGAAAAAGTACGAACTTACCTGCCTAAATTCCAAGTGCCTCAAATACAAAGAACCCCTACACAATCTCAACTTCTGCCCTTTCTGTCAGCAGAAAACTAAACGAGCTGAATTAAGCTGGCTCATTGACGAACACAGCTTTGCCGAACCCTTGACTAATGAGCTAAACACCATCTGTACCAAGATCGAACTCGAACCCAATTTTTACCAACAGCTTCAACCAGCGAGCGATAAGATTAAGCAAGAACTGGTATCATATTCACCCAATTTTGTCTGGGAATATCCCTTGGAATTTATGGTGTTACACAGTTTCGGTCATTTGATTCTGACAGCACTTCCTCTACTAAGAATGGGAGCATCGAGCGATCTTAATTTTCTAATTGTTTCTGACTCCGAACATCCAAAAACATTTACAGGTTACTTCTACGACACTAACGAGGGCGGAAATGGAGCGTCGGAAACTGTTTGGCGGTATTTCACTCAATTAGCCGAACGAGGTATCGCTTTAGCCAAACAATGTGACTGTACTAATGGCTGTCCTCGATGTCTTCATCATACTAATTGTCCCGATCGCAATCGGGGTTTATTAAAACAACTAGCAATTGCTGCGGGCGAATTGATAACTACGGAGAACATAAATCGTGGCGTGTAAGCCAGAGCCAAATAGATAATACTTGAAGATTATTTATGATACAAAAATCGTGCAAAATCCAAAACTTCCTTTTGCCTGTTATCATCCAAATTTTTGACAATAGCAGCAACTCGCTCTGGAACAGGCAGCCAAGTTTTTGTTTTGGCTGACCATACCACGACAAACTGTTGAGTGGATAAACTACAGAGGGCTAATGTTTCTCCATCAGAGTTGGAGAATTCAACCTCATAGTTGTTGTCTTGATAGCATTCAACTATTGCTCCCTGAATTCCCGCTCGAAGATTGAATTCGGGTAGATCTACCAATAACTCAACAACATCAAATAATTCTGGCTGAGTCATTTTCTTTTCCTCACATAAAGAGTAACTAACCTTGCAGCATCGCTTTCCAATTTAACTATCCACCCCGTTCGCACCGTCTCTATTTGTCCTAATTCAATTCCTTCTATTTCTAAATCTACCTGATATCTCTGTCCGTGTATGTCTGTTGTTAGTAAAATCGCCTCAGATAAGAGTACTTTCGACTCGATTTGCTGTAGCAGCAATTGATAATTGTCTTTGGTAAAACCGAGGTGACGCTCAAACATTACTGCTTTATCTGCTCCTTTTGGGTTATCTGGATTAAGTGCATATTCCGTTAGCTCCTCTTGGGTCGATGACTATACGGCTAACAACGTCTCCTAAATTCATATAGATTTGACAGTTTTCAATAAATTATCCGAGATCGATATTCTTGCTAACGCCGTTTATAGCTACAAGATTTTACTACACGATTATAAATGGCAATTATTTCTCTCAAAGAGCTGGCATTCCTCAATCGACAGCTTTCTTTTCCTCTTGGCAATTCGGTTACTTCTACCAACTCAATACAACAACGCCAGCTTCAGCTACTCATCAAACAAAAACGGATGGGTTTAAATATTCAGCCTCTGCTTAATGACTCATTTTCGATTTGGCTAAAACAATTAGAAAATTTTATTCCTGGAATATTTGACTCACGCAAGAAAATTTATCTCGATACCAGATGGCAAGCTAGATTAATTCTTGAGAAAGCAGATTACAGGCTAGAAGTTCCAATTAATGCTGGAGTGGTTAAAAACAAAGTCCGTTTGTATGAATGGCGAATTGGCAGTGCCGAACTTATTTGGTCAGACCGCGTAAAGCTATGGGTAGCCAGTAATTATCTTCAATATCCACCTGAAAAATTAGTAATAGTTATTTGTGCTTTTTCAGGCGATCGCAACGGTCGTGTCACCAAAACTCGCTGGGACGAGCGCGACTATAACGCTATTGAGGGAGAACTGAAATTATTGCTAGCAAAAGATACTTCTAAAGCTACTTCAAACCCCAGTAAATATCCCGATTACGTATTTAATATAGATGAAATTGAGGAGATACAGATCTAAAGAGCGGATTTCCGTACAGCTATGACTTACATCACACCTCATAAACCTTTTATTTAGTTTGATAGAAATCCTTGGAAAAAAGTGTTGAATTATACAAATAATCTCACGATCATAGTACAAAAAAACCACGAAAATGATAGTTAGTAATAGTAAATACGTATATTCAGGCAAAGCTGCTGCTCTTTTAGATGTCAGTATTAAAACTCTAGTCAAATGGGTCGATGAAGGACATTTGCACTGTATTAGACAGGGGAAAAATCGTAAGTTTTCTCTTGCCGAAATTGAAAGATTCAAACAAAGTGATTTCTATCGCAGTAAAAAACCAAAGTACACCCTAATCTACGTGCGTGAAAAAAACAGCATAGAACGCAGGAAATGGGTAGATAGAGCTAGGAATTACTGTAAACGGCAAGGTTGGGCGACGATAGTTGTTTCCGAATCGGTTAGCGAGCTAAGCAACTTAAATACGCTCTACTTCCAACAAGCTTTTAACTACTTTTACGAGCGCAAGATAGAGAGGCTGATTTGTTGCGACCGAGATGAAGTCAGTAAGATTTTAGCCACCTTAGTTCGGCATCGAGGATTGTCAGTGTTAAATATACATAATCTGTAATTTATCTACATGAAGCTCCGATTAAGACTACTAGAAGATGACCCGTTAATTTTGCTTCGGTAGCCCAAAGGTGAGCCTACCTAGATTAAAAAGTATATATACCCAATCGCACAAATACATAATCAATAATGCTGAAAACTAAAGTACTTTTGATCGAAACCGACCCTGCTATTGCTCTTGGATTACCAGAATTAATTGAAAGAACGGGTCAATCTCAAATTACCGTCGATGTAGCTACTAATTACCAAGATGGACTGTCCCAAGCTGTCAATTCAAAACCAGACTTAGTTTTGATGGACTTGAACCAGGGAGAAGGATTGAGCTTGGCAGAAAAAATCAAACAGGCAATTCCCGATATCAAGATCTTATTTCTTTCTGCTACTCTAAGCAGCCAAAAGGATTTAATCTCCCTGGTTGCCGACGGCTATAATGGCTTCTGCCTCAAGGGAATCGAGGTTGATGAACTAATCGACGCTATTAAAGCCACTCAAAAAGAAACTGATAGCATCTATTTAGATTCTAGAATTCTCAGTGACCTGAGAAAACAGGTTAGCCGTTTGAAAAACATCACTGAAGAAAGCAATGAAGAGATCGCTCAAATCTTAGCTGAATTTACCAAGAGACAAAGAGATGTTTTAAAACTACTTATTCAGGGCAAAGATGAAGTTGAAATAAGTAAGCTACTAGGAATTACTTACTATACGGTTCGCTCTCATTTGAGTGCTATTAGAAATAAACTGGTGGCAGGAAGTAAATCCGAGGTGATTGCTAAATGCTGGAGTACGGGTTTGGCTTACGAACTGTAGTTTTTTTGCACGGGTTTTACTTTACGCTTATTGGAAATAGCGATCGCTTTACCCGCCTGGTTCAACTCTTCAATTAGCTTTTGGGTTTCGGGTTGGGCTGCTACTGCCGATGACTCTAATTCTTCTGGTAGGGGCAACAATCTTGCTGCTGCTTCAATTCTCTTGTCAAGCTCATTAGTAATCCAGTCTTTGTCCGCCTTCGGCGGTAAGGCAGAGGTTTTAGGGCAGAGGGCGCAAAGGGCTTGCCCGCATGCAGTTTGGTTAGTCGGTAAAGTCTCGCTTCTTTTGCCTTCTTTTGGTTTTAATACTTCATCTTCTATACTTTGTTTTTGTTTAGATGGTGATTGAACATCTTCTGTATTCCTTCTGCCTTCTGCCTGCATGCGGCGAACCGAATCGCCTTTGCGCCTCCTGCCTTCTTCAGTATCCGATTGCTGTAGCTGCGACTGTAGTTTCTCACACCGAGCAATTAGTTGAGCTTTAATCGATTCAGACCATAGCTTTTCTGACTGTTTTGCTCTCTGCTTGTCCTGCTGAGAAATAGGTATTTTCAACCTGTAGGGAAACAATGCTTCTTGAGCATTGCCATAAGCAGGAGAGGTAATAACGCATTTTCCTTCGGGGAAGCGTAGAATTTCATCGGAAGTTATCAAAGGCTTTTTGTGGATTTGTTCGCTCCAGTTAACCGAGCGAGAACCGTGTCTGCCCATCGATCTGCCTGTAGAACGGTTTTTGAGTACGATCTCGGTTTCTCCGTAACGCTTAGAGTAGACATCGGCTGTTTCCACGTCTCCTGGATTGAATAACACATGGGTTGAGAGTGCCGAAGCGATCGCCTTGCCTTTTTGAAGTCCATAGGCTTCGTACAGTTGATTCAAACTCTGAATGCCAATTATCGGTACTCCACCATTACTACGGTATTCGTTGACATAGTTGACCGTGCGGTCTAAATAGATCGAGGGAAATTCGTCGAGGGAGTAGACGTAGGGACAGTCTCTTTTTTGGGCTAGATTCTCTACCAAGCAAAGATGGATGTTGGTAGCCAATAAAGGTGCGAGTATCGATCTTCGTTTATCATCCAGCTTGAATACCGTAAGCTGCTTTCGCTTCTGCTTTAGAGGGATGGTACTCTTGCCGATAAAGGCTCTGAGCAGATCTTTTTGGATAAAAGCACTGTAAGTAGTCTCCGCAGTGGCTTTGATTCCCGCCACCGTCTTCTCGGCATCCTTACTCGATAAAAAGGTGGCAAAGGTAGCAGCAATCCAGGGGTCTAAACGATATTCGTCCTCGCGGTAGACAGCATATTCCAAACGCTGGATAAACTGAGGCAGACGAGCTATGGCATAAACCATTGCCAGATCGGGATATTCGCTTGACTTGGCTAGCTGCAACAGTCCTTTAGCTAGCATCGCACCATTCTGCTGAAAAAACGAATCTCCCTTACTATTTTTTGCTCCTGGCGTATTTTGAATAATTATCTGACCGATTTCTCCCGCCATAACTGCATCTTGGGGACTATCCATAAAGTCGAGGGGATTAATTACACCACTGTATGGTTCGCCTGGGGCAAATACCCGCACGCTATAGCCGTAGCGAGTAGCCAGTGCCGTATGTAGCTCCATCTGGTCGCCCTTTTTATCGTAAATTGCGACGGGCAATCCCTGTTGATAGGCACTTTCTAGGACGCGATCGATAATTGAAAGCGTCTTACCAGAGCCAGGTGCGCCGATGACCAGAATGCCTCGTTCGGCATGGGGAAACCAGACTGTAGGCGAAGCTCCCAACATCGTCTGCCAACTTGCACCAATTTTTCTGAGTTTTCCTTTAAACCAATACTTGGGCGTGCCACTCCAAAGAGCGCAGGGCTGAGGTTTTCCTTGCTTGACTCCAGCTATTTGCTTCAAAGCCTTCTTTGTTGCCTGTAACTTATCGCCGTTATTAACAAACCTACCGCTAGTGATTCTATTAGGTTTTTTACCCAGAAATAAAGATACCAGTAGTAAAAAGACCATAATACCCATCATCGACAGAGCATCTGGGTTATTTAACACTGTCAAAACATCATCAAAACTACTAGAAGTGGTTGATGTTTTAGCTGTAGCTATAGCTGTAGTTTCCCGATTTATATTTTTCATTCTTTATATTAAAAAAACTCAATTAGCTTTTTTCTTCTACACCCGATACCCCAAGCCATACACCCTACGCCACCATGATTTTTAGTCACTAAACCAATAACTAAAACCTGGCTATCGCCCATAAATTCTGGCTAAATTATGCAGACAGACTAATATCAAAATGGTTGAATCCAAAACAAGAAAAAAAGCAGCGAGCGAGCGCGAATTTGTAATCGATGAGGAACTATTAGACCCCAAACACAATGAAGCTCGACCACCTTCTCTGCCCTATGGCATTGTGATTAACGATCGCCCTGCGGGAATTCTGATTCCAGAAGAACAATTAGAACGTGCTAACTGGTATCAACAGGATCTCGAACTAACTACCATCGACCTTACTGAACCAGTAACGGGGCTGCTATTAGACCAGGTTCGCTTACTCGTATTGGCAACTACTCCTGAATACGTACGCTGGAAAAACGATGAAGATAATCTGGGTGAGAAAGCTGGTACGGTTGTCGCTCCCTACGAAGAATATCGTTCTCGGCTCAACAAGAAAACACAGGATGTTTGTTCGAGACACGCCATGATGTTTCTCAACAAAGATAATCAGCCTCTACATGAAGTTCCTATTGTTGTTACATTTAAGAATGTTGCCTTGTGGTCGTTTAAATCAGCCAAGGAAGAACATTACCGCAAACTAGAAAAGGTATTTGCTAAATATGCTAATCAGCCTTTTAGTAGTAAAAGCGACAAATGGCGTTCTTTAGGTGTACTTTATACTAAATTTAAAGCAGTTAAAGAAGGCAAAGGTAGTAACAAATCTTTCTGCTGCAAAACCGATAAGATTGTCGAACCAACTATCAATAATTTTCCTCGCTTATTTCTCGGTAAAACCGAGCGTAAACAAGAGATTTGGCAAATTCACGATACGATTACAGGATTTGAATCGAGCGATAAGCTTTCCCTAAAGGATACCCCCATTCGAGGGCAAGCCGCTTCGCATATAACTGCTGGTGATGAGTCTACTGTTGAAGTATTACCACCTGCCGTAGAACAAAATAAAGATCGCTCTTCAACTCGTAAGATCGAACAGGTTGATGACGATGAGGATGACTTTGAGCTAGATGACGACAATTTCCTCGATGATGACTTCGACGACTAAAACCAATCGCATCTAATTATTCCAGTTATAAGCTGAAATACCGAAGGTAAAGCCAACAAGCCTACTACCCCGACTCTATACCAATTAGCAAAAATAGCTGCTTTTTTATGGGGTCGGGGAATATTTTTCTTGGTTTTATTTTTCATATTATCTCGATCGTTTAATTGCTGTTTATAGATTAAAAGCAAACCAAGCCAGATTAAATTACTTTATCTACCTAATATTCTCCTCAAAGTAAATTAGCAATTTTGACCAATCAATTTCGCTAATCGTCACGATTTTCAATACTAAATGAACAATAAACATCTATCCATTGCAGCTAAAAAAATTATTCTTAAGTACAAAAAATACAATAAACACGACCGCCCCGATGCTTTCTATACCCAGAGAGAAACAAAAATATTAATAAGACATTATCGTCAGAAGCAACCCGCCCGAGTAAAAACAGTCGATGCTAAATATCACCTAGTTGAGGATTCAAGGCAACTGAAAGAATTACTCAATCCTTTGGTTAACACAGTAGAAAAAATCGGCATCGATACAGAAACTACTGGTTTAGACCCCTACCTAAACCAAGTCCGTCTAATTCAAATTGCTATTGCCAAGCTTCCCGTATTTATTATCGATCTAGCAGCTATAAAAAAGAGCGAGTTAACTCCTTTAAAACATCTTTTAGCCAGCAATTGTCTCAAGATTGGACACAATTTAAAGTTCGATCTGATGATGTTGGCAACTGCGGGAATAAACCTCGCGCCACCCTACTTTGATACTTATTTGGGATATAAAGTGCTGACTGCTGGACTAAAGAGAACCAGCACCTTAGAGAGGGTAGCTCGTAAGCTATTGAGAGTAAAGCTTGATAAATCAGCCCAAAAGAGCGATTTTAGCCAAAATCTTACCGAGGAACAGCTACAGTATGCTGCCAACGATGCTGCTGTTTTACTACCCCTGCATAGCAAACTGAATCGTCAGCTGGATATAGCCAAGTTGACTGAGACAGCTAAAACTGAATTCGATTGTCTCAATGCAATAGCAAAAATGGAACTCAATGGTGTTCGACTGGACTTAGACAAATGGCAGTTACTCAAACAGGATTTACTGCAACAACAAGCCAAATTAGAACGAAAACTTCAGGCACATCTCGATCGATGCGATAGCCATAACAACAATTTACTAACTCCATATAAGATTAATCTTTCTTCTCCCAAACAGATAGTGGCTGCTTTCAATAGATTGGGAATTAATATCAAATCGACCAATGTTAGGGAATTGATTCCTTTAGCTCAAGATTATCCTATTATCAGATGGTTACTAGAATACCGTAGCCTGACAACCAGAATTAATACTTTTAGTGTCGGTTTGCCTCAATTTATTCATCCCGTGACCAAAAGAATTCAGGGTCACTGGTGGCAAATGGGGGCAAGATCGGGTAGATTTAGCTGTCGAGAACCAAATCTCACTAATATTCCCCACGATCCTCAAACTAGGCAGTGCTTTACTGCTACCCCTGGTAACGTCATCATTAAAGCCGATTACAGCCAGATCGAACTGCGGTTAATGGCTAAAGCTAGTGGCGATCGCCGTATGATTGCAGCCTATCGTAATAAAGAAGACCTACACAAGTTAACCGCCTCATTTTTATTCGAGCGCGCAATCGAAGAAATTGAAGACGATGAGCGTAAGTTGGGAAAAATCGTCAATTTTGGACTGATTTACGGTATGGGAGTAGCCAAGTTTCGTTTGACCACTGCTAAAAAACATCATATTTATCTATCTAAATTAGAAGCCTGTCAGTTTCGCCACAAGTTTTTCCTGCTCTACGGGGGAGTAGCAGCCTATCATCAGCGAATTCGACGGGAGTGGCAAGCAGGTCATAGGGTTAGTTACAGTCTCGACGGTAGGCGTAGAGTTTGGAGCAAACGCGCTAAACCGACACTCAATGAACTACTCAATCATCCCATCCAGGGAACAAATGCCACTATTATCAAACGCGCGATCGCTTTGCTCGATTCTCGCTTATTGTCAAAGGTTCACCAAGTAAAGTTGATTTTGGTGGTACATGATGAAATAGTCCTTGAAGTACCTCATGACTTGGCAGATAAGGCTGCTCGGTGTTTGTCCGATTGTGCCGTTAAAGCTGCACAACCCATTCTCAACCCAATTCCTGTAGAAGTTGAGGTCAAGATTTTAAACAGTTGGGGAAATTGAGTATTTTAAGACGTGCGTGCGCGTTCTTTGGTCACGGTATCCGATCGTAACTCTCTCCCATTTACTATTAAATAGCTATTCAGATGTAGTCTTTGATAATTATGTTGTTATTGTTCGACTTTTCTTTGTTTGACATAGTTATGGAAGTCATCCATCGTGAGTCTATCTAGCCACTGATGACGCTCTTTAGTATAGTCACCATAGCCGACTTCTAACTGCTGTAAAAACTTTAGCGTTCCTGCCACACCTAAAGCATCGATTAAGGCTTTATATCCTTGTTGTCTAATTTCCCTCAGTTTCATCGTTTATTTCCTCTGTTTGCAAAATATTCATTAACCAAATCGTTGGATTTTCAACTTTCATTCGGAAAATATTCGGAGATTGTTTTGCCTTCCTAAGAAGTCGATCGTCAGTTGTCAAAAATACATCTGCACCCCCTGCTTCGGCAAAAGCTAAATGTAAGGCATCGTGATACTTGAAGCTTAATTTCATTAATTCTTCCGCTCTCGAATCGATATTTTCGGTTAGTTGAACATAAATTTTTGCAAGATTTAGAATTGATTTTACCTGTTCTTGTTTGAATGAATCTGAATGTTGACTAACCTCAAATTCAATAATATCGCTATTCATCAAGCTCCACTTGCCATCTTCGCAATTTTGAATAATTTCCGTTACTGCTTCTGCCTCCATACGAATCCGAAATTGCTCTAAATCGTCTAAGGGTCGATTCAGACAACAAACATCAAGATAAATATTGTAAATTTTACTCATGCTGTTAATTTACCTGAAATTCTTTCTGCTCAAACAGTCTTAGCTTGTATTATCCGAGCAAACAATAATACCAGTATGGGCTTTGCCATGAAAGATGTAGCAGTTTATTACACTTAAAAAGTATGCTCTAGTTACCTTTACCAATATCCATTATCCCACCTCAAGATGATGTCCTTGATACTCAAATAATTCCTGCCTCACTACTGCATATTCACTCTTATCTTCCGAAGCAGCAGGGCGAGCATAATAAGCCTTATTGCGAATCGCCTGTAAATCCTCAGCATCGCGAATTGAGGCTTTTTTAAACTGAGACAACTGAGCTATCAAGCTCTCAATAGTTACTGTAGAAGTAACCGCAGCTTCCTGTCTGTCCTCGTCGCTCAAGTTACAGTAAAACTCCTCAGCGCAGCGGGTTACGGCATTTGCTATCTCAACTGGAGTCGAACCCTGATAGCCCCTAAGCAAACTATACCAGTCTCGCTCCGACCAGGGATCTTTACCGTTAGCAAACTGCGAAGGAAAGTATTTTGCCAGATGAATCAAAAATATTTCTCTGATTGCGCCCCTGTGAGGTAGATCGACAAACCAAATACCACCATCATCAAACCTACGCTTAATCTCAGAAGGCAGTAGTTGTATGCGGTTGACTGTAGCAATCATCAGCGCGTTGCTAGTATGCTCCTGCATCCAAGTTAACAATCGTTGAGATAATCGACGGCTCGCTCCTCCTTCCGTCCAACCAGTAAAACCCTTATCAAAATCATCTGCTAAGATTACGCAGTTATCCAGACAGTCAGCAACCTCTAGTATCTTGCCTAGTGCCTTATCAGGATTGTTCGCACCCAACACATTACCCCAAGATAGTCCCAGCAAAGGGTAGCCTAATGCTTTAGCAGCAAGTTTAGCTATTAGACTCTTTCCCGTCCCAGGAGGACCCATCAGAAGCATTCCTTTTGGCGGTCTGAGATTGTATTGCTTCGCCCCAGACTCGTTGAGTTTGACTACTACCTCATAGAGATATTTTTGGAGAAGATCGTTGCCTCCTGCATTCTTTACATCGGGTTCGGCGAAGAACTCTAATCCTATTCCCCGCCAGCGACTTATTTTGTGTTCTAAAATTTTGTCTACCAGAACATCTGCGTCTGTATCAGAATGCTTTTGTAATATCAACTCTATTTCTCCACTCGGTAAACCTTGTAAAGCCGTTACCAATTTGTTCCAATAGATCTTCTTTGTCGATCCTTGTTTACCAAAGAAAGTTTTTGCCAGAGTTTCTACTTCAAGGCGGTCGGGTAAGGGAATATCGAAGGTTGGAATAGAAGCAGCAAGCCTGCTACTAAATTGAAGATACTCTCCGAGCAACACGATGTAAATAGAGCTACCTGCGTTCGCATACTTCCGATTTAAATTAGCAACTAAAGCCTCTGTTTCTCTAACAATCTCTGGCTTTAATTCTTCAAAATTACATAAATCGTCTAGGATATATATACCTTTAGAAAGGCGATCGGAGCGAAGAAGAAATCTGAGTATGTAATTTGCTTCTGTTGTTCGCTCTATTTTAAAATCTGATGTTAACTTGATAATATTTTTTTCGTCTTCTATATTTATCTTTTGAAAACATTCATAACCTAAATTCCAATAATAAGCTGGAATTTTTAAACTCTTAGCGAATCTTCCGAAATAGCTAAACAAAATGTCATTATCTATTGGATTTAACTTGACTGCTGTAACTCTAAAGTTTAGCCTATTTGAGTTTAACCAGTGTTTTACGTGCATTTAAAAAGCAATAATATTAATAAGTATTTTTTTCAATCTATCAAAGGAAGTCTGTGACTGCTATTCCCAAAAACAACTATATGTTTTATCGATATCGAGAAAATTATCAATCTAGTTTTGAGTTTGTAAGAAATTCTTCTTTACCATTGCTCCTTTACTCAAATACTCAAATTCTTATTCCAACAGGCAATCGCGCTTATTTATTGATGCGCTTATCAGCGCGTATTTAGAAAAATAAATTGAATTAAGGAGTTTAATTATGGCTACAGCTAGTCGTAGAACTGCAAGATCTGCTAGTAAAAATGGTGCTAGTAGCAACGGTAAAAGCAAAGCTAAAACTACTAAAACATCAACCAATGTTACCCCGCAAAAGCTTGCCGATACTTTGATTGCTGCTGCTCAGAAAAAGTTTGGCGTGAAGCTCGATACCAGGGAGGAAAGAATTGGCAAAAAAGTCGGTTATGCCACTAGAGAACGCTTGGGAAAGAATCTCCTGGGCTTGGCTAAAGATGACTTTAGTTGGGACACCTGGAATAAAATCTTTGCCAAAATCTTCGGCGAACCTACAAACCTAAAATATTCCCCTGAAATCGTAGCTCAAGCAATGGCAATAATCTATCATGATGTCCCCACAGAACCCGAAGCAGCAGTTCAAGCTCTCATCGAATATAACGACCGTTCTTTGGAAGAGCGCAATCGACGCGAACGAGAAGAACGAGAAAATGATGACTTGAATGACATTGAGGAACTGCTCGACGATGATGAAGATGAATCGGACGAAGAAGATTTGGATTTTGTCGATGAAGCAGACGATGAGGACCTTGAGGATTTCGACGAGGATGAATTAGATGATTTCGACGAAGAATAGCATTTCTCAGGTCTAAGTCGGTTTGAATGTAGTTCTAGCTATTTAATTTACTTAAAATAGCTAGAACTATTTTTTACTCTTGTTTTTGTTTACGAGGTATGGACTACTCTGTTTAATAAATCTTTCTGCATCGCTTCAATCGCCCTTTCAGATAAAGGTACTGGCTGCTGTTGGTTAAATGCGATCGCTACCTCGGCAATTCTCTGTAGATATTCATCGGGCTTATTGATAACTTCCGCTTGACGATACCATTGCCATAACTCATCTTTCCTTTGACTATATGCTTGCCAATCAGACCACAGCATTTCTTTTTCTGCTGTAGACAAGACTTTTTTTTCCATCAGAAGTCCAATTCGCTGTACCTCCCGTTCGTCTTTCCCTAGAGCAGCAGCAAACATTGACCAGTTTTCCGAAGTAGGCAAATAACGCTTACTTCCTAATAGCTGTTCGTTCCAATCCTTACCCAATATTGGGCGCATTCTGATAGCCAATGGTAGCTGCTTGGCAATTCTCCAGGACATTTCTTCTCCAGGACGATCGCCATCTAAAGCTATGATTATCTTTGCTCCCTGTCGAACAGCATCAGTTAATACAGGTAGGGGAATACTACCAGCCCCATCGATTGAAATGTAAATCGTTCTACCGTAGATAGAATCTCCTCTCAAAGCTGCTAGGGATATAGCATCAATTGGGGACTCTACCAAAAATATCTTACGAACAATCCCTTCGCCAATACCAAAGAAGAACCAACCTCGATCGCGCTTAGTTCCTGGGGTAAGCAGCTTGAGATTGGATGAGATACTTCTCAAACTAGCACCGATAGCTTCACCCAACTGGAACCCTGACTCTATCGAATAACGAAAGAACATCGCGTTACTGCGAACATCGGCATCGATTAAGCCCTGTCTGTGTAAAGTATCCACCAAAAAACTTGGCAGTCCCCGACGGTCGATTAAGTATTCCCTCACATTTTTCCACTTCGTGCGGTCGCGACGATTACATCTTGGAAGTTTCTCTGGTTCTTTTACTTTTGCCTGAATAATTTTGCTGGCTGTTTTGGGCGTAAAGTCCACGGGTTTACCCCAAAGAAAATCCATCGCCGTAACAAAATCACACTGCATTACGTGTGTTACCAAACTAATCGCACCGCCACTTCCAGTTTGCGCCAGATGGTCGAAGAAAACACCGCGACTGGCATCGATAGAAATGGCACAGCCACTAGTGCGCCACTTTTTCTGGTCGTGGCGATGCCTTCGGCTAGCTTCGCAATCGCGTTCCATGCCCAACCGTTCGGCAACTTCTTCTAGATTGAACTGGCGCACCTCATCTATTATTTCAGGAGAATATATCGGTGCTTTAGTATTTATCTGCGAACCCATTTCAAACTCCCCTCGCTACATTAGCCGAAAGTGAAGCCAGTGCTTCGGTATCATCTGTACTAATTGCCAGCAGAAACGAACTTATCTGTATTCCCACCTGGGCATCTTTTAGAGCTACTTTTATGGGTGTACCCCGCCTCACTAGGCTAATAGCTCGATTAACTTTATTCTCAGTCTCATCGTCAATATCCAATATTCCCTGGCGAACCACCCGCTGCCAACCAAAATAAAGGTCGTGAGCTTTGAGTGCATTTTCTATTCTCTGGTCATCCTTACTACCAGTTTTCTTAGCTAACGTCGGGACAGAGGGTACTTTGGTGAGATAAACTGACAAGTCCTCATTAGGATCTATCAGATATGCTTGTCCTGTAGTATTGGGTATAGTATTAGCTGGCTCTTCAAATTTTGATTCAACTTGTGGTTTCTTATTTGAATCTGGAATTATGGCTGCTGAAGAATCTATAGCTTTGGATTCTCCTGATGTTTGATCGTCATCACTACTTTTGATCCTAAAAGGAACACTTGGGAATTTCTGTTGAATCTTATTACCCCTATCACCTTCATGGCGCAATAGCAATTTATCTGTTTTCTTCGTTTCTACTAGTTCTTTTTCATCGGCAGATTCCTTTTCGCTTGAATCGAGCGAAGATTCGGTTGTCAAAGAAAAAGAACTACCATCTTGCTTGACAAAAGAAAATTGCTCCAAAGCCATTTCCGCTAAAGAAGAGATAACTGCAAGGTCAACACCTACAGTCTCAGCCGACTCTATTACACTTAAATTTCCATTCCTCACCAAAGCGGTAAAACGCTTCACTTTAGCTACTACTGGATCGTCTGCCTTTGTATATCCCCTATCGATTGCCAGCTTCAATCCACGTTCCACATCATTGAGATTGGCTGCACGACCGTAACTAACTTTAATTACCTGGCGATCGCTGTTGGCTATCCTATTGCGAATTTGAGGTGTAATTTTAATTCCCAAATTAGCAACGCTATTACTATGATTGATTTGGAAATTGTAGACGCGACTTACTCCTTTAGCATCGACCGTTTTAGCAACTAAGTTGGTAATTTTAGCGGTTGTCGCCCCTGGAAAATCTAGTTCTTCAATCGGCAACAGAAAGATAGTCTGTGCCGTACCCGAAGGAATGGGAAAGTCGGTATTATAGACTACCCGTGAGGCATCCCCCAAACCAATGTAAGAAATCGCTTCATCCGTGGTCGAAAAATCGATCACGGCAATTCTGCCTGGATTGACAGAGACATTAATCCCATTAGCGATCGCTGTTTCTTGACTGACCTGCTCGTAGCTCAAGTTGGTTGCTACGGTATATTCTGCTGCCAATACCGATGCCTGAGCGAGTAAAACTCCACCCATAGCAGCAGTGCTGGCTGCTAACAACGGCAGGTAAAACTTTAAATTGGGTAGTTTAAATAATAATTTCATAATATTTAACGGTTTTTGGATAAAAGTTAATGGTGTTTTAAGGCAGAAGGCAGGAGGCAGAGGGCGCAAAGGACATTCGTTTGTCCGCATGCAGGGTTTAAGAAAGGGAGAAGCCCGATAATTGCAAAAGAAGTTGGATTAACTGAAGCGAAACTTTTCACCCCAGTGATGAATGAGGTAGAAAAAATGCAAAAAATCATGGTGTCAACTTTGAACAAACTCAAGACTTAAAACATAGAACTTTAAAACCTGTCTTGGTGAGCATTCCCTTGCGTCCCCGGCCGACGCGGGGTCTCACCGCTTCTGCCTACATGCGGCGAACTAAGCGCCTTTGTGCCTTCTGCCCTCTGCCTTCTTTCTTAGATTCCTAAAAAAATCCAGTCATCGCGTCTAAAGCTAAAAAAGGGAATTGGACCAATAAAGTAGGGTGTACAGCCCAAATCGACAACGGGCGACTTCGCACAAAAACGAAAAAAGATTGCTGTCTCTACGCTGTCAGTAGTTTCATCCGTTCCCCAGATAGCAAACTTAAATGCCTTGCCAAAGGGATGACGACCTGTAGGTTCTTTGCCACAGTTGACAGCCCCTAATACTCCATGTCCGCCTTTGACTCCCCAAGGAGCGTCGGGGCAGATGTTACCCGATTGGGGATCGCGCCCTTCAATCCACTGCACCCCCTCTGTAGGCAACCGCCAGTCGCTACCAAAATTTTCGATATCGTCTAGTTCAATATAAGGACAGCGAGAGCCTGCCATGCAGGGAACGTTAAAGCCTTCTTCGTAACTGCCGCTGACGGTTCGTTGGCGATTGCTCTCAGCATCACTCCAAACCGCATCGATCCGCATTACTGGCAGAGCTATACTAGATAGGGGATTGGGCATCTGACTCAGAGCAACTTTAGATAGTTCGGGAACGTCATTTATCCCTGCATTTTCCCAGCCTGCAAAATCTTTTAACGCTGTATCTGATAAACCTGGAATATCGTCAATACTGTATTGAGATAGTTCGACCTCTCCTAATTTGAGATTTTTGGCTGCTAGCTCGGTTTCTAACCAAGAATCTATACTCATATCCTCGTATCCGCTGCCGAATTGAGTTTCTATTAATTTGGCAATTGGTTCGACTTCACTAACCTGCTGTTGACCCAATCCTGGTACTGCCTCGACTAATTCTTCCAACGATTGCTCTTTGGCTAACTCAAATGCTGATAGAGCAATATCGTTTGTTTCTACGCCCGTAATAGTAGCAATATCACCAATACTCAATTCCTGTGCTGCAAAGCCTTCTTCCACATCCCCCAATTTGAGAATATCGACTAGAGAATCACCTGCTACCCACTCCCGCGAGAGATCGTAGCCAGCATAGAAATTAAATTCCGTGCCAATGCTTCCTCCTTCTTGCATAGGCGGAAAATCTTCAAGAGTAATGTTGTCCCAGTCGGGTAGCCTTACCTGTCCCACTAGGCGATCTCCATCAACTACATTTTCGGTAATGGTTTTGTCATCCCAATAGTCAGCAGCCCTTACCTGAATTATTGGTGCTACGAACATTGTTACAGTAGTCAAGGCTGTAGTTAATAATTTAGTGTTTTTTGAATATCTAAAAATTTGACTCATTGCTTTATTCTTTACAAATACTTATTCCACGTACCTACGCTCGCTAGGCGATCGCACCCACAAAGTGCAAAAACCCCTTTTGGTTTCTCGTCCCGACAAACGCAGCACCACTCCCAACTTCTGGGCATCTCTCTCGCACAAGAATGAACCGCCTCGCTCAGTTAGCAAAACCTGATTCCACTCCATTAGCTCTTTGGCATACTGACCTTGGGTGCTGGTAGCCCACCGAACGAGTTCGGGGTTTTTCCTGGCTGACTTACCGACATCGCTCATTGCCCACTCCAGTGCCTTTGCCTCTTCTAGGGTTAGCTGTCTTAACCCCTTGGGATCTGGTTCTGGTGGCGGTGGTTTGTAGAACATAGGAATCGCCAATCCCAAAACCACACCAACAGAAATTGACAGAAAGATATAGAAAGCTGCTTTAGTCAGGGCGATCGCATCGTGGCTAATTTTAGTAAAAGCTGCTTTTCTGATTACCGTGTTGGCTGCATCGGTAATCTTATCGCTATGAGCATCTAAGGCTGCTGCTGAAGCAATCTCCAGCGTCTCTTGGGTTTCTTTAATATAACCTTGAAGAGTTTTAGAATGTTCTAGAAATAACGCATGGGAATACTTTAAGCGTTTCTGCCAATCTTTGCGCCACTCTTGATATTGCCGAGCGAATAAAGCCTCAATCTCCGCTGGCTTTTTGTGCAGGAGTAACTCGATTTTTCCCGTAGCTATCAGAAAGATAAATAGGGGATCGTCACCTCTGATCTCGGTTTCCATCGCCGTCCGCAGCACGATTTCTCGTTCGCGATCGCTTAAATTTTTGAGCGCAGTTGCCATAAATGCCCGATTTTTAGCCTCGGTACTTCTAGCAGTAGGATAATCAGAACCGTAGAAGGTTTTACGAGCAAGATCTTCAACATCAACCTCATCCGCCAGTAGATCTTCCCTTCCGTCTTCAGCGCATTCAGCCAAAGTCTCAATTTCTGCGGGTGTTAATTCTTGACTCATTTCTTGTTCGCCGTCGCTTCAGTAGATGAAGTGCCAAACTTCCCAGTGCTTTCAATAGCTGCCATCGTGTCGCTCAGAAATGTTTTAACCCTCTGGCGAGACAACAGGGGCAACTCCGCCATTACCTGAGAAAAAGGCTGCTTTTGGCGATCGATAAACTCGATATCCGTGCGACGCAGACCAGGAAAATCGATTTCCAGAAACTGATGTTCGGATTTTAATTTAGATAAGCGATCGCCCGAATCAATTTCCGACCAATCTAGCCTTAGACCTTTATTACGAACTAAGATATGAGGTAATTTTCCTTGGTATGTCTGCAATGAATCTTTCAGTAATTCTAAAGAGATATCGCTGCCATTGGAAAGAAAAAACTTGCAAAAGCTAACACCGCTTTCTTTGATAAAACTCTCTGATAATAGGTCATTGCCTTCAATCCAGAACTTAACTTGTTGGTGAACTTTAGCTGGAAGATTGACAATGACGTTTTCTTTCATTGCCAGTTCGATCAGCTTGTCAACATCACCTGCTGTCTGTGAATACATCATCGTCGCCTCATCAGAAGCAGTAAACTGAATGTCCTTGGTGCCTTGATAGATTTGAGCGACATCGGGTTTGGGATCGGTATCGACTAACTTGTAGGTTATCTTTTTTTGTTCTAGGAAGTGAAGCAAACAGCGACAAAAAAGGCTTTTGCCCATACTCCCCTTTTCGCTATCGATAAAAAATATAGTTGCCATTATACTGACCTAATTAAAATTGATTGAATTAAAGTTGATTTGAGAATTAAGAGCCTGTCGGCTCAATGTGTGTGAAAAATTCCTAAATTAATGGAGATTCAATTCATGGCTAGACGCACATCTCAATCTTTAATGCAGAAAATCTTTGCCGATGCTGACGAACGCAGACATAAAGCTATTTACTATGTAGCTAAAGAAGTATCTGGTCGAGCTTTATCTAGAGTCCACAAGGACAAAGGTAAAAAGTTCAACTGGGATGCTTTTGGCAAAAAGTTCGAGCAAAGCTACGGTAAATATTCTGCTGATGAGTTACTTGCTGAAATCTTAGAAAATGTCTATTGGCTTACTAGCGAAGCTGAAGTTATGGAGCTTTATTTCCGCTATATGCGTGACATTGATAAAGCTACTAGCAAGCAGAAAGAATCTGAAAGTGACGATTTAGATTTTAGCTAGATTCCCATAGCTGCGTAACATATTTATTCAAAGACCTTAACCGGTCTTTTTTTTCTATTGAGCTTCAGCTAATAAGCCACCACATACAGCTACTACTACAGCTTGAGTGCGATTTTTTAAGCCCAGTTTTTTCACAATTCCAGAGATATAGTTGCGTACTGTATGAGAGCTAATACACATACTCTGTCCGATTTCTTGATAATCCTTTCCAGCAATCAAATGCTTAAGAGCATCTAATTCTTTCGGTGCGAGTAAATCCAATCCTGTCGATGATACAGGCAACAGTAAATTACTCGATAATAGATGGCTGGTTTTGGGATGGACGTAAATACTTCCTTCATAACTATTGGCTATAGCTAACAGCAGTTTAGAGATATCACCATCTTCCAAGTAATAACTTGCAGAAATAGAGTAGACTTTTAATACAGTTTCACGCTCTATTTGTTGTCCGCATACAATTAGTCTAGATTCAGGTGACTGTTCTTTTAATTGTTTATTAAGTTCAAAATTGCTGCTTACTAAATATTCTAAATCTAAAATAATTACATCTGGTTTTGACCGTTGCGCCATTCTCAAACCTTTAAACGAATCGGCACAATCATATATAGTCAAAGAGCTTTGCTGTGATAGTATTTTGCACAACCCCAATCTTTGAAAAGGATCGCGTTTGATTAACAAAACTGTAGCCTTTGGCAAATTAAAGCTGCAATTGGTGCTTTGATTAACTGCTATCTGATTCATAACTTTTAAATATTAATTATTGCTCGTATTAAGCAAATAGGTTTTCTTGTTTTTGATGCTTTTGTTGGCTCGGTTAATACAATCATAAACTTGGATAATATCAAGGTCTATTCCCAATATTAATAGTACAAATTGATGAGATCTAACGATCAGTATCTATCAAGGAGCGGTGCAAAGAAGAGCTGAGTAATAATACAGCTACTTATGCATAAGCTTCTCAAATGCCCAGCTCAGTCTTAACCTAACGGTAGAGCTTGTCGATCCTGGTAAGTTAGAAACAAACACGGTCGTCTCTATGAATCGAACAAGAATATTTACTCATGCCTGAAATATACGTCTTTGGTGGCTGTAACGGGTCAGGAAAGACAACTTTAGCTACCGCAATTTTATCCTCAATAGACAATCAGATTGAATTTGTCAACGCCGATATCATTGCTGCCGAACTTAACCCCAATAATGTTGATGCTGCTGCTATTCAAGCTAGTAGGTTGATGCTGGAAAGAATTAACACTCTATCTCGACAGGGTAGGGATTTTGCCTTCGAGACTACATTAGCAGCCCGAACTTTTGCTAAGTTCTTAAGAGAGTGCAAAGCCAATGGCTATAGAATTAACTTAGTGTATGTCTGGTTAGAAAGTGCAGAATTAGCAGTCAGTCGAGTAGCAAGAAGAGTAGCATCTGGAGGTCATAATATTCCAGAAGCTATAATAAGTAGAAGATACGAGCGAGGTAGAAGAAATTTTGTCGAACTTTATCTTCCAATTGCAGATCGCTTTCAAGCATATGACAACTCTGGAGATGAAAATAGTCTAATTGCTTATCGTTCTGACCCAGAACAAGAAATTACCGTTATCAAACCAGATATTTGGAATCAGATTGTTGAGTTATGAAAAAAATAGATTTTTCTCCTGAAAATATTAGTGCATTATTTCAAAAAGCCGTAGATGAAGCGATCGAACAGCACCGAATTAAGGGTGAATCGATAGCCATCGGCGAAAACGGCAAAGTAAAAATCGTTCCCCCAGAAGAAATTACTCCTCTAGCAGAAAAGCTTAGACAGAGAGAAGCCCAAAAACAAGCTCAGTCTTGAGTAACACCAGCCATTTTTCTCGATTGGGTTGAGTTTTTAGGAGTATACCTGGCAAAGTCTCTAAATAAACCCCAGGCATCGGCGAATCTCAATGGTAGTTGCTGCTGTTCAAATCTTTCTAATCCAACTTCACTCAGATTCAATTCAGATTGAAGCTCTCGCTCCATCTTCTCTGTCGAATTAACTTCTATATCTGGATATTTACCTAATAAATAGTCGCTTAATTCCTGTCTAAAGAATCCCGACGTACCGCCAGTGTAAATTAATTCATTTAGATGTCTTTTAGTTGGAAGAACCTCATTGAGCCAAGCTTCAATCAATTGCCAATATTCTTTTCTCGAATTGGCGATCGCCGTTTCAATACTTTTTTTCTCTGCTTCTGCCCTCTGTTTATCCCTAGACTTTACCAACTCTTCTACCAAGAGAGTAGTCACGCTTCTTTCTTCTCCCAATGCAGTTTGATGATTGATAAAATTTTCTTGGTATGTATGAATGGCAGATTGAATGTCATCTCTACTCAAGCCCGATGTTTGTTTGATTATGCGATCGCTAAAGTTGTAAAATCCTAGATTAGTGGTTTCACTGCGATCGACACTCAGCGTACCATCTTTAAATAGAAGTAGACTGGTATTGCGATAGCCAAACATCAATACTGCTAATGTTTGAGATTGAACGCTATCTCTTGGCTTGCTCTTAAACAGGTGGGATGCGATGCCCAGCCCCTCTGGTGAGAATCGATATTTCTGCAAATCTACTTGATAAGTATCTCCCTGAAACTCAAACTCTTGTACCTCGCTTCTTAACTCTTTTTCCATTGCTGGGCTATTGCTTATTTCCCCATAGGGCAGTAGTACAGCTAAATCTAATTTGAGAGTCTTAGATAGCTTTTCTTTAAGAGCGATCGCACCAACTATCGCTAAAATTTTGGGGACTATGGATTCGTATTTTAAAGATTTAATACTAGTTGAAGCTCGATATTCTTGGGCTAGCCTGCCTACCAGATAACAAGAGTAATCCTCCGTTTGCAGCCATGCATTATCTTCAGGCTTACCAAATTCACTGCTTTTGTTAAAGTTGGTTACTAGATCCCCATCGAGCTTGAGTATCTCTGAACTCATAATCAGATGTTTGAGTTGACCTTTTCTTCCCACTCGATACAGTACCTTACTCAAACTCGTACCAGGATCGCAAATTAAAGTTAATTTGGATGTTCGTGTATTCATGTTTGTATGCTTAATAAATTTTGGTTAACTATTTGCCAAAAAATTACAGTATGAGGACTTTCTAACCCCTAACCTCTTCTTCTCCAGAATCTCGACCGCTACCGCCTTTTAATTGAGAAGCCAAATCTCCCAGAAGTTGTCGGTCGATTATGTCTTCTTGCTTAGTGGTATATTTATTCCACAAATCCCATTGCGCTTCCGTCCAATCTTCATCGTCAATTGGCTGCATTTCAACTAATTTATCTTTTGCCGACCAGACCGAAGAGGAACTATCGACTATCTCTATAAGCATTTGCTCGAACTCTTCTAATTCTTTGGCTCTTGCTGCTAGTTCTTGAGGTGCTAGTTTTCCTGTCTCTGCCCTGGCTGCCTCCGAAGATAAAGTATTTGTATTTAATGGAAGATCGGTTGTCAGAGGCAGAGCGCGTTCAATTTGAGGTAGAGAATAAACCTTTGGATAAGCAGGTGTAGGTTCATTTAATCCCCAGAGTTCTCTAATCACTCTTGCCCATGTCTCACATTTAATTGCACACTCAATTGCAATAGCTCGATTTGATGGATCGTTAGTTTCTAGTACTAATGGTAGGAATCGAGCAAATAGCATTTCAATAGCTAAATCTCTGCTACTACAGTTCGATGGTATTTTTTGCATATAGTCAATTATTCGACCCAACCAGCTATTACTAGGGCATCGAATATCTAAACCATCCATTACTTTTAATCTTTTTGTTCCTGACATTTTCTGTTTATTGTTATAAAAAACAACTAATAATCAAATCAATAATTTTTTAGGCTACAAAGTAATCGCTAAATTGCTTTACTAAATCGATAAATTATTATTGAGTAATGATAAAGGTAGCTTAAGAACAACAAGAGAGCTTAAACGATCCCTATCTTGCACTTAAGACCTTCTTTTTGCAGAATATCACGCTTATTTTTAGCTGACCATTCCCAAAATTAACTATTTTGAAAATGACATTCTGATAATTTAAGGTACAATCTATGGATATAAAATGTACTTGAAATATGCTTAAATTATCATTTTATGGCATAATATTTGAAGCGATAGCTTAATATTTATGTGTTATTATTGTTAGGCAAGCAGTGTCTTTGTACGTACTTTTAACAGTTAAGTATTAATCATCTTAAGCAACGACTATGCTTGTTAGGGGCGTCCCCCTAAAACCCCCAACAAAAATTATTTGATACCCTTTTTTATCTCTTGGTATTTAAGTTTTATCTTGACGTTCGATGAGCAAACTCAAAAATAATTATCGCCACCAAAAAGAATTTAAAGCAGCACGAATAGATATTAGAGCCACACCTACCGAGAAAGCACAATTACAAGTTAAAGCCAAAGCTTCAGGTATGAGTCTGGGTGAGTATCTGATTACTGCTGGTTTGAACAGAAATTTGAACAGAAAGATGACCGAAGTAACAAAGGCGATCGATAAAGCTCTATATCTAGAACTCTGTCGTCAGGGTAACAATCTCAACCAGTTAGCTGGCATACACAATACTCAAGCAGCTTCTAGTAAGAATTCAAAACTGCATCCCGATGACAGAGCAATGCTAGAAAGAATTTACAATCTACTGCGCCAAACCTTGAACCAGTTACAGGAGAGAAAAGTAAATTGATTGGCAAAATTATCACTGGTAGCAACTTTGATGGCTTATTTGAGTATCTGTTCAAAGATGGCAAAGAAGCTGAGATTATTGGTGGCGATCGCATATTACTCGAACCCGATGCCAAAGAACTTGCCAGTCAGTTCGACTGGATTGCCAGCACCAGACCTACTACCAAGAAACCTGTTAAACATTTGAGTATTGGTTTTGCTCCTGCCGACGGGGAAGTAGATAATTCTACCAAGCTGGCAATCTCTGAAGCGATAGTTAACAAGCTAGGCTATACCAACAATCAGTGGGTAGCGATCGTCCACGGCAGAAACGACCCTGGACACGATTGGCAACACGACCACGATCATCTGCACATCGTTATCAATGGGATCGATCTTAATGGCGATCGCGTTTCAGACAGTTTCGATAAAATCCGCTTGGAACAAATTCTCAGAGAATTAGAAGCAGAACATAACCTCACTGAAGTTATATCCAGTCATAAATGCGACCGTCAAAGACCAAAAACCAAGCAGTTACAACGCTATCAAAGAGAGAGCAAAGAATACGCGCAGCAACAAAGAGATACACCACCAGAAATTCCTATAATGGCAAAGCTAGAGGCTGCGATCGATTTTGCCAGTCGAGATAAACCGACCATGACCTCGTTTATAGGCAGAATGCAGCAGTTAGGGATCGACGTGCGACCCTATATCAGCGATAAAGGTCGAAAGCGCATTAGCTATCGCTTGGGAGATTTTAAAGTCAGAGGTAGTAAGCTACATAACGGTAGTTTTCCTAAGTTACTTTCAGAGCGAGGCATCGATTTTGATGAGGTTAGAGATATTCCTGCAATTAAAGCTGCATATCAAGGTAGATCGGTAGAAATAGACAATAAGCAGTCGCTGTCTTGGAAACAGGTCGATCTTGACTATTGGCTACCAGAATCTCTCAAAGCGTCAGCTAACGCTCATTCGACTAAGAAAGTTCAGGAAATACTAGACCCGAAACAGTGGGATAATCTACAAGAGACACTACTCACTCGCTATGGTATTCCAGAATATATATCTGCTGGTTTAAATGAGGCTAACTTACTCAGTGCTAATGAAACAGGAGAACCAATTTGGCACAAACGCAGCCTATTGGGTAGCAAAGTTTCTCACTTTTGGTTTGAGATAAATGGTAATAACGATCCAGTTAAAAAATTAGCGATCGCTAATTCTCCCATAGAAGCTGTATCTGCTTATTTAGTCGAGAGATTGGTAAATCAAAGGAACTCTCCCTGTTTGTATTTGAGCTTAGATCGCTCAGAACAACTTACAGAAATTGATTTGACCAAATTTAGCACTGTAGTTGTTAATAGTAGTGACAAACAGTTAGTTTTAGATATCGTTCCTAATTTAGCTATAGAGAAAAACATTAAAAGTTGGCAGCAAAGTTGGTTAACTTATTGGAACGAAGTCCAAGCAACCTTAAAGCCAGAAGCTCAGAAGAACAACACAGCAATAGAGAGGCAATCTAAACATACTAAACAATTGGAGCCATAACCCATATTTACGGTATTAACAACTCATACGCTACTTTTAAGATACTGTTCTAGAGCCTCGTTAACTAACTTGTTTAAATTGATTCCCTTTTGTTTGGCTGCAATCGCTACTCGTCGAGTAGCGATCGCTACCAGTTCTGATATTGAAACTGCCCTTGAAAGGCTGCTCTGGTTCAATATTTTGAGTATGAGCAAGCTCTAAGTAATCCTCTACTGCTTCATGAAAGCTATTTTGTAAAGATTCTACATCATAACCCTCATAACTAATAAGACTGCGAATATACTCTACTCGACCATAGAAAATTTTGTCTTCATCATTGTAATTTACCGAGCCTAGATAGCCTTTGTATTCCATTAAGTTCTTCATATCAACTCTTCCCCTGATAAAATCTCAATTATTTGTTCTATTTGATATCTTTTTAAAATGTTGCCAGGATGAGGTTTGTGAAGAGTAATAACGATACTCTCGGCATTAACAAATCTTCTTCTCGAACCACCTGTTTTTCCCGTTTTAATCTCTGTAAATCCTAGTCCAATTAATAGCGATGTCGCGACTCGCGCATTCCCTTGCGTCTTACGCCGATATGCGAAGCGGTATCCTTTAGGACGCGGGGTCGCTCGTCAAGATTTAGCGGTTAAAGTCTTATCAAAAAAGTCAAAAATCAGCCATCTAGCTCACCAAGAAAGAGTGAGCCGTAAATTCCTCTACCAACAGAAAGAT
>JASJEI010000151.1 GCA_030064795.1 Pleurocapsa sp. MO_226.B13
GCTAATCGTGCCACGTTTTTGTTCCTTGTACTCGCTCAGACTGCCATTTATCTCAACTAACTCCACTATCTCATAATATGGGTATTTTACTTCCGCTCCTTGTGTACTAGTCGTATTCAGGAAATCAAATGTCATTCCAATTAATTTTTGCTGAGATGTGTTAGGCAGTCAGTTATTAAGCTTATTGTTAGATAATGTCAAAGCTAATTACATAGTCATCAAAATCATTGTCCCCACCACCTAATAGATCTTCAAAACCAAAAGAATTCTCTCCCACGGATTGTACGTGATTTAAACCGTCAGCATTAGCTTCAGCATAAGCAGTAAAAAATTGCTCTCCATCAACTAACTACTAACTACTAACTACTAACTACTGACTTGTAATCCACTCTACTTTATCTTGAATGGGATCGCGATTACTTTTAGTACTGGGACGATCGCTGTATCCTAAATACAAATACCCAAGACATTTATCTTTCTCTCCCAAGCCAAGAAATTCTTTTAATTCATCTGTATAGGTAACACCACCAGAACCCCAAAAGCTACAAATTTGATAAGCGGATGCGGTCAACGCCATATTTTGTACGCTACAAGCAACGGCTTCTATTTCTTCTATTTCCAGGATTTTCTCGGATGCTTGTCGTTGCATACAAATAACAATTACATGAGAAGACTTAAGTACATTCTGCCTCATGCGGTCGTATTTTTCTGGCTTAAATTTATCTTCAGGAGTAATTTTCCGATACAAATCAGCCTGAAAATTGGCTAACTTTTCCAAACCAGAATCAGTAAAAACTTTATATCGCCAAGGTTGGGTCAAGCCGTGAGTAGGGGCCCAATTAGCATTTTCTAGGATTTGCCAAACCAGGCGATCGTCAATCTTATTACCGTTAAAAAATCTTGGTTTAGTAGAACGACGAGACTGGATTGATTCGTTTAGCTGCTCGACAAAAGAAACCATAGTTAAATAAAATAATCTGCGATCGGTCGAGAAAAATTACTTTTAGTAATTTCAAGCAAGCAATTATACCTTAAGTGACTAGGAAGATAACCTAGGTATTGGACATCATTTGATTTGCCGATTACTAATCATATTATTCTAAAGCCTGAAGATTCAAGCTACAAATAAAGGTAGGTGGTATCACTATTTATCAGAAAAGGGATGTCGAAAAATAATATTAAGGTTAAATTATATATTGTGTAATTCTACAGTTATGTTAGCTCAAAATAAGTTGCCGATCTTAGAGTGGAATTAACATATTCTTAAAATTATCAATACAGCGATCCCTCTCAGACTTAAATGTATATAGGGAGATTTCAGAGAACTAAGTCAATACTTACGCTAAAAATTAACGATTAATACCTATGAAAGACATTTCGCAAAAAGATAGCAAAAAATTATTGCTTATAGATGACGACCCAAATTTGATTTTATTGGTAAAAGACTATCTAGAGTTTAGAGGGTATAACGTAGATACAGCAGAAAACGGCAGAGAAGCTTTAGAACTGCTCGATAATAACAGTGAGATTCCAGACATGATCATCTGTGATGTAATGATGCCTGAGATGGATGGATATTCTCTCGTCAAGCATATTCGTCAAGAACCAGCTACGAATAGAATCCCTGTATTATTTCTTTCGGCAAAGGGTCAAAGTCAAGACAGAGTAAAAGGCTTAAATGAAGGGGCTGATGTATACATGGTCAAGCCCTTTGAACCAGAAGAATTGGTCGCCCAGGTAGAGTCTTCCTTAAACCAAATCAGACGTTGGGAACAAGGTCGTCCCAAAGCTTTGGGAGGTGGCCCGACAATTCATGTCCCTCACAACGTAGAACTGACTCCTACTGAATTAAAAGTTGTCAATTTAGTAGCAAAGGGAATGGCTAATCGTGAAATTGCCAAACAATTAAATGTTAGCCAACGTACCATCGAAAGTCATGTTTCCAATATGCTCAATAAAACCAGTCTTAACAACCGCACGGAGTTGGCCCGCTGGGCAATGGAAAGCAGCATGGCTTGACGTTCTCCCCTCCCTAAAAGAGAAGGGGATTCACTTCATCACTGAAGCAATTTCCTCTTTCGACGAGTCGGCTTACTCGGCTGTGTTTCCACGACCGAATAGAGGTCGTTCTCTCCAGAGGCGTTATCGATTTCGGTGCGCCCCACCGTATCTGCTAGCTGTTTTAAGCCAGCTTTGAGAATGTTGCGTGCAGCATTTTCATCTCTGTCTGCAACATAAGAACAGGCATGACAAGAATGGGTTCTCGTGCTTAAGGTTTTGACTACTGGTTCGCTACAGTTAGAACAGTTAATACTGGTATAGCTAGGATTAACCGCAATCACTGGCACTCCATAAACTACGCCAAAATATTCCAGCCATTCTCGGAACTTGCGCCAGCTAGCGTCATTAATTGACTTGGCTAACTTGTGGTTTTTTACCATGTTACGCACCTGTAGGTTTTCGATCGCTACCAAATCGCTAGTTTGTATGACGCGCTGGGCTAATTTACATACCCAATCGTTACGTCTGCGTGAAACCTTGAGGTGCGCTCTACCTAATTTATTTCTGGCTTTGGCTCGGTTCTTACTTTTCTTCTCAGTTCTCGACAGACGACGTTGAAGTTTTTTAAGCTTACGTTCGTCTATCTTTAGAAACCGAGGATTATCTACCGAGTCGCCCAAATTATCGGTATAGAAATGGCTTAAACCAACGTCTAAACCTCGTTGTATTCCTGTTAGTTCTTTATCTATCCTCCTCTCTGCATCGATTAAAAATTGGGCATAGTAACCATCATGTCTTCTGACAACTCTCACTCGTTTAATCTGTTCGAGTTGATAGAAATGTAGGTCACGAGTTCCCCATAACTTGAAATTGCCTGCTTTAAAGCCATCGGTGAACTTTATATAACGTCGGCACTCGCTTAATTTCCAGCCACTAGTTTTGTATTCTACTGAGGCTCTAGTTTTATATTTAGCAAACTTCGGAAAACCTGCTTGGTGCGCGTTCCCTTGCTCGGGAAACCCGAGCGGGGTCGCATCCGCTTTCTTCCCTTTGATTTGCGCCCCCGAATTCCGATAAAATCGCTCTACAGATGCCCAGGCTCTTTCTGCATGGGCTTGACGAGCCATTGAATTTAGCTTCTTCGTCCAGGGAAATGACCGATTGTCTGCTAAAACCTTGCAGTACTTATAAGCATCATTACGACTTTTGACTTGTTTGTCCATCCAAGCACGAATTATAGAATTTCTTACAAAGCGACCAGTACGAATAGCTTCATCTAGCTTTTCGTATTGCTGCTGTGTTCCTTCTAATTTGGCTTCGTAGACAATCACATTTTTATCGTTTTAGTTCACGATAATATTTTACCATAAATACATAAATAAATTTAAGCTGGCTTATATCCTCGCCCTATGAAGAGACGACAAAGGGCTATGCCCGCATGTGTTTACGCCAGCTTATGGTAAAAATTTGAGGGAAAAACTGAGAAAATTACCACAAAAGCTTGCTTAAATAATAAACAGTCTGTTACCATACTTATTTAGTGCTGGCGTAGCTCAGTTGGTAGAGCAGCTGATTTGTAATCAGCCGGTCGCAGGTTCGAGTCCTGTTGCCAGCTTAGAAAATAGAGTGGTGATAGCCTGCAAGCACCATCGTTTGCTAAACCGTATTATTTAACCGATTCATTTTTTCGCTCACTGATAATTTTTGGGGATTTAGGGTTTCGATCGCGGGTTCGAGTCCTGTTGCCAGATTTAAAAAATAGAGTGGTAACGATCTGCAAACATGGTTGTACAATTGACAGTTGTATTTTGCTACACAGACTGTGATTGAACGCTATACTCTGCCCGAAATGGGCGAAATTTGGACTGATAACTATAAACTAAAGACATGGCTACAGGTAGAAATAGCAGTCTGCGAGGCACAAGCAGAACTGGGATATATTCCTCAAGAGGCTGTCGAGGAAATTAAAGCTAAAGCTGATTTCGATCCGCAACGGGTGCTAGAGATTGAGGCTGAAGTTCGTCATGATATGATTGCTTTCCTCACCAACGTCAATGAATATGTGGGTGATGCGGGGAGATATATTCATCTAGGCTTGACTAGCTCTGATGTCTTAGATACTGGTATTGCTTTACAGATGCTTGTCAGTCTGAATCTGATTCTCGAATGTTTAGAAGAATTAATTCAGGCAATTCGCTATCAAGCCCAACAACATCGCTATACTGTAATGGTAGGTAGATCCCATGGGATTCATGCCGAACCAATTACCTTTGGTTTTAAATTAGCTGGATGGTTGGCAGAGGTGCTACGCAATCGCGATCGCTTGGTTAGACTCCGCAAAGAAGTGGCTGTAGGGAAAATTTCTGGTGCAGTTGGTACTTATGCTAATGTCGATCCACAAATAGAAGCGATCGCCTGTCAAAAGTTGGGTTTAGAACCAGATACTGCCTCTACTCAGGTGATTTCTCGCGATCGTCATGCAGACTTCGTGCAGCAGTTGGCTTTATTAACCGCTTCGATCGAACGCTTTGCGGTGGAAATCCGTAATTTGCAGCGTACAGATGTCCTAGAAGTTGAGGAATTCTTTTCTAAAAAGCAAAAAGGTTCTTCGGCTATGCCCCACAAACGTAACCCCATCCGTTCCGAACGTTTAACAGGTATGGCGAGAATTATCCGTGGAAACGCAGTAGCTGCTCTAGAAAACGTCGCTTTATGGCACGAGAGAGATATATCTCATAGTTCTGTAGAACGGGTTATTTTGCCCGATAGCTGCATTCTGACGCACTTTATGCTCAAGGAAATTACTGGCTTGGTGAAAAACCTGCTTGTATATCCCGAAAATATGAAACGCAATATGAATGTCTATGGTGGAGTCATCTTTAGTCAACGAGTATTGCTTACTTTAGTCGAGAAGGGCATGAATCGAGAAGAAGCCTATCGCGTAGTGCAGGGATGCGCTCATACCGCTTGGAATCAAGTCGATGGAGATTTTCGCCAATTGATTTCTCAAGACGAGACTGTTACCAAAATTCTTTCCCCAGAAGAAATTGATGCCTGTTTCGATCCCAACCATCATTTAAAAAATCTCGATGAAATTTACCAACGTTTGGGTATTTAATTATTCGGCGTTATATTCATTAGGGATAGGTTATGGCGAGGTATTTGGAGACTAAACGAGCGAAAAACGGGGTGAATTATTAATCTTTTTAATTCAGAATTATCTTGCAACTAGGCAACGCCAATTTTCTTAGAATAATTGGCAATCAATTGGTCTAATATATTACCTCTGCCCTAAAATTAGCTTAAATTGCGAGTTATGAGTCATAGGTCATGAGCTTTAAAGCTAACTATTTACCTAGTAACTTAAAGCTTATAGCCTACAGCTTATAGCTACTCGCTCGAATAGAAGATAGCGATGTCTTTGACTAGCTCTGCAAAAGCAATCGCAGTCAAGAATCTCAGACGTTACAACGCATATTCTTTAAAGCTTTCCTTCAAATTAAATATTGCTTCCAGAATTAGTACCTTGTTTATCTCAAGGTTACATAGCTTAAATTGCATATTTATATTGATTTAAATCTATATTAATCTAACAACGTGACAATAGAAATTTAAAAATTCGGATTAATAAAACTACCTTAAATCAAACTACCCTTGGAGGAAATTGAAAAATGTCTATTTTTCAGAGAAAAAAGCAATTTGAGACGCAATCGCCTGAAGAAAAGAGTTTAATAAATAGAACTAATAATTTCTTAGAAGCCACAGAAAGATTTTTCAAAACTACAGCAGGAGCGATCGCATCTGTGACTCTTCTACTAGGAGCTATCGACTGGTTGAAGCAGGAAGATAACTCTAATGGACAACTTTAGATAAGTTTATCGTAACAGCTACTACCAGTCTAGGTATTGCTGTCGGAGCGCAAATTCCCAAAACCTGCTCGCATCGACATTTCGGAGATATGCCCAAACAAACCATTCCTCATCAAATTCATACCGCAGACGCTTCTGTGAACATGAAAATTAATGTCTATGAAGATGGAGACATTTTGACCGAATACGGCACAAAAATGGAATGGTTGTGTTTTCCCAAGGTAAAAATAGTGAGAATTGCTAATTCGCTGGCTGACTTTTTGATTCCTCCAGCAGTAGCTCAAACAACAGTTCCCAATGTTCGAGCAAAAACTACATATATTCAAGAACAGGCTCTCTCGCCGAATGATTCTCGAATTATCGAACAAACTCGAATTTATTCCGATGGAACTGTCGAAAAAATGTGGATAAATCGCAGAACTGGTACTATTATTGACAAAAAAGTCAGCACAACCACGATTACTCCCGAACTGCAAGAAAGATTAAATCGTGGTGTCGAAGTAGAGGAAACCATAATTATTGACGTTAGATAGATAATTTTGGCTCGATTGTTAACAACTATCCTGAAATGCGATCGCCTCTGACTCTCCATGAAATAAACTTCGCTAACTGGGGGCAGATTAAGAGCCTCAAGGAGCAATTTTCAGTCAGCTTAATCCATTAATTGCCACGCCATAATATCGCCAAACAAAGTTTGATAGCCAGACACATTAGGATGTAAACCATCATCTCCTAGTTGAGTATTAATCCAGTCTCTGCCTCTAGATAACCAAAGATCGAAAATATCTAAATAAGGAATGTTTCTTTGCTGACAAGCTTGTAGGGTTGCTTCTTTGTAGCGATACTGATCCAAATGACTATAGTAGAGACAATCTAAAAAAGGCATCTTGTTCTCATCCACAGGAGTCATGCCAATAAATAATACTGGACAAAGACTTTGGGCTACATCCAGCAAATGATTGATTTGTTGTTTGAACTTGTCAAAATCAGTGTATGACTTTCCTTCTGGCTTGCCGAGTCGGGCAGAATCATTTAAGCCTACTGAGAGCAAAATCAAGTCTGGAACGCGATTGCGTAGTTCACCCCGACAACTATATTCTCGTTCCAAACGTTGGTAAACTTGCTCGGCGCGATCGCCCCTAACACCCAAATTATACAAGACGTGTCCTGCCCCTTGAGGAGACATCCATTGACGACGCAATCTTTCTACCCAACCGCCACCGACAAAATCACCAAAACCATAAATTAAACTATCCCCCAAAGCTATAACTCTTAAAGGCTGCTGTCGCTTCAGTTTTTCTTGGAAAACGCGATTGTTACCGATCGTAAAAGCAGAGTTAGGAGCAAGAATAGTTTGCATAAATTAGAAAATACAAAAATATCTGGTAAAGCTTCTTTATATTTAGCAATATTAATACATAATTAACCTATTTAGGTTGAAAATTGAGTATAGCCGATCCCGAAAAAAAAGACAGTGATGCCAATCTTCTAAGATAAAATACCTTAAAGCTTGCTACAAATTGGCAGAGGGAGATCGGGGAGATGAGGATTCCGAATTGCTGTACGGGCTTTCGGGGCGTTCGCGGATAGGTCATACACCGATTGATTTTTTGTATTATATATAAAATTTTAAATAGCTTTTCTATGTAGTTTTACAGGCATTTGACTGAAGTGCGTCAATTTTCCAAGTAACAATTTCAGTATTTTCACTTGGCATTTACAGTTTTTGCGGTTATAAAGTTTTTATTTTGTAAAGCAGACGGATTATCGCCAATGAAACTTCAGCAACAAAAATTGCAGAACCTACTAATGCGCTGCTTAAAGAAAAGACAAGAATATTTATTTATTACTTATTCAATCTCGATGCAGAGAATATCTATTATGAGTCCATTAACAAACTTACTCGATATTTCGGTTGTTGACGCTGAAGAATGCGAACAAATGTGGTTATTAATTATTGATGCTATTGATAATTTAGAACAAGTGACGCGGGCTAGAGAGTTAACTAATATTATTTGGGATATCAATCTTAAAAGTAGTAAAACAGAGCAAGATTGGAGAAGAACCGAGATTTTACTTGAATCTTATCAAAGAGCTCGGGATGAAGCTTTAGAATCTGCTTTAGCCAATTTGAGAGAATTGGTGGAGATTATGAATGACTCAAACATCCCCAAATCGTAATAGCAGATAAATTTACTCAGCAGGAGGATGATATTTAATCCAATGCTGGGCAATATCTAGACGACGACAAATCCAAACCCGCTCGTGACTTTTAACATAATCGATAAATCTAGCCAAGGCTGCAATACGCCCTGGTTTTCCTGCTAGTCTGGCATGAAGTCCAACGGACATCATTTTAGGTGCGGTTTCGCCTTCGGCATACAAAACATCAAAAGCATCTTTGAGGTAAGTATAAAAATCATTACCGTTATTGAAGCCAGGGGCAACGCAATACTTCATATCATTATTGTCTAGGGTGTAGGGAATAACCAAATGAGGTTTTCCCGCCACTTCTACCCAGTAAGGTAGATCGTCATTATAAGCATCCGAATCGTATAAGAACCCTCCTTCTTCGACGATTAAACGACGAGTGTTGAGGCTGGGTGCATAACGACAGTACCATCCCAGAGGGCGATCGCCTGTAAGTTTTTTTAAAGATGCTACTGCTTTTTGGATGTGTTCTCTTTCTTCGGTTTCATCCAAGAGATGATAACCAATCCACCGCCAACCATGACAGCAAATATCATATCCTGCATCGACGATCGCCTTCGCTGCTGCGGGATTTCTTTCTAATGCCAAGGCTGCACCAAAAATCGTAACTTGAAGCTCTTTTTCTTGAAACAGACGCATTAATCGCCAAAAACCTGCCCTGCTGCCGTATTCA
This sequence comes from Pleurocapsa sp. MO_226.B13, assembly GCA_030064795.1. The sequence continues at coordinate 8,755 of JASJEI010000151.1, forward strand.
TAGACAGATTCTACCTGTAGATCCCGCATCCCTTTGCCCATAGAAGAACCAGGAACTTCCCTCAGATAGATTTCTGAAGTCTCGTCTCCATCGGGAATCGAGTATTCCGAACCCTCTTCGTAGTTGAGGACTATTTGGAGGGCGATTTTGGCATCTTGGGGCCATTGAGGATGGGGCGGATTTGGGCCATAACCGACTAGATCTCTGGGATAGGACATCTGGTTAAGTCAAAATTTATAATTTTAGCTATGTAATGGTAGTAACCACCAGTATTCACAATATCGATGATTAATCCTTATTTTTAGAGTAATTTGATACAATTTATACCTTACTGTTGGGCAACGGGTTTAAAAAGTAGTGTTGCAAAAAGTTGAAGCGACAATTCTTTATTTGGGATAGTTGTGTAAAAAAAAATTAATTAGGGGATTTTAAGTTTTTTCTTGACTTTTTTTAGTTTTCTCTATTAGAACCTGTTTTAGATTCCTTGGTCAGAATTGAAACAGTGTTAGAGAGAGTTCTATTAAAGGCTTAAGACGTAAAGCAGAAACATAAACACAACGTCCCCAAACCCATCTGGGATTAGATAGCACTTGAGTTTGACCTGGTTTGAGATAAGCAAAGATAATAGAGGCTCTAAGTTGTTTTTTTCCATCGCCATTACCAATAAGGAAAAAGTAGGGAATATTTCAGTCAATTCTCAGATTTTGCAGATAGACTAGACTTGATTGCCTGACATGAGTGCCTCAAAGCTCTATGCTGTATAGACTTTGTCTTTTCTACTCAAAACGTTTTTTATTCTTAAGTCACACAAGACAGATAAAAACTGAATCTATGAACAGGAATTTAGTATTAGTTGGTGGTGGTCATTCTCATGCGATCGCACTCAAGCAATGGGGACTCAACCCTCTATCCGATGTAAATCTAATTTTAATCAGTGATGTAGAGCAAACACCATATTCAGGGATGTTACCCGGTCATGTGGCGGGTTTTTATAGTTACGCTGAAATTCATATCGATCTGCGTAGTCTGGCTAAATTTGCCGGTGCAAAGTTAATTATCGACCGAGCAATTGAGATGGATCTCAACAATCAGAAAGTTATTTGCGATCGCCATCAGATTGAGTTTGATTATTTATCTTTAGATATCGGCAGCACTCCACAAACTATTACTGTCCCTGGTGCTAAAGAATATACTGTTCCCGCTAAGCCCGTCCCTGGATTTCTCGATGCTTGGTATAAGTTAAAACAAGAAGCCAACTCCAATCCCCAGAAACCACTATCGATTGTAATTGTTGGGGGTGGTGCTGGCGGGGTGGAATTGGCGTTGAATATGCAATCCTACTTACAAAATATTTTACCAGATAAAGGAAATCAACTGCTTCAAATCCATTTGATTCATCGTGGAGAGCAACTACTCTCTGGTCATAATGATTGGGTAAGCAAGGAGCTTAAAAAAATTATTCTACAACGGGGGATTAAACTGCATTTGCAACAAGACGTTACGGAAGTTTTACCAGATTGGGTTAATTGTAAATCGGGAAACCGCATTAAGTACGATTACACCTTTTGGGTAACTCAAGCCACTGCTCCTAAATGGGTTGAAAAGTCTCAACTAACTACCGACGCCCAAGGTTTCATTCTAGTTAGGGATACTCTTCAGTCGGTATCTCATCCTCAAGTTTTTGCAGCAGGAGATATTGCTAGTATGACTAACTATCAGCGTCCCAAGGCAGGAGTTTTTGCTGTACGTCAAGGAAAACCACTGGTAGATAACTGGCAACGGATACTTACAGGTAAATCACTACGGGCTTATACTCCCCAAGACAAATATCTGGCTCTAATTGGAACAGGAGATCGTAAGGCGATCGCATCTTGGAGTAATTTTGGTTGGCGGTCTAGTGTCTTCTGGTGGCTCAAAGACTCTATTGACCGCAGATTTATGAATCAGTTTTTTGATTTGAACTGAACCACCAGATTTTTATCACTCAAGCTATAGAAAGCTGGCTTCTTTACTTCTGAGAGAAAGTTGAAATTGAGAAATAGCACGACGTAGAATTCGTAGAGTCCCCGTAAAACTAAACCTTAGAGGGGATTTATCAGTAGTAGTAGAAGCGCGAAAAATCAGAGATCTTACTGCCCAATGAGCCAATAACCATCCATAAATTTCTTGAATAACCAATTTGGGTTTTTTGGAGCGAATTGGAATTTTTCGAGCATTTAGATGAGTCTTAAATTCGGAGAGGGTATTTTCTACTTCCCAACGCCAGTGATACTCTTCAGCCAACATCAGAGACGGAAACATCTCATAATCCATTAAGTCTGTAATTAAGCGATAAACTACTTCTCAGTAGATCGAAAAAGGAATTAAAGCCACAATTTATAGTTCATATGAACTAAGCAAGAGCTAGGATTAAAGG
>JASJEI010000023.1 GCA_030064795.1 Pleurocapsa sp. MO_226.B13
TGAATGCGTAATGCTAAACCTAATGTTTTGCTTACCAACTGAAAATATGCAACTTTTAAAAGCTAAAAGCTAAAAGCTAAGAGCTAAGAGCTACGAACAGTATTATTTTGTAGGTCATTACTTAAATCACCAACGCCGCTATTTTTAAGAGCATATTTATAAAGTGAACCTTAAGAACATGCAAAGTTAGGGAATTAGGGGGATAGGGAGGTAGGGAAGCATTATTCCCCATTTCCCCAAGTCCCCCAAAATCGCGTTCAGTTTAATTTTTTGTTTATAAATAGCCTCTAAATAGTAAATAGAAGCCAAGCGACTGAATTATCGGATTATCAATAGTTCGACAACGAAAATTTTAGCTGGCTATTAATTGGAATACTTCAACAACTCCAGCCGATTGTTTTTCATGTACGGGACGCGGTACTTTTAATTTGCTCTGCAATTCGTACCTAACAATTCTGTGTATCTTAGAATAACTTATTTCTAAATTTAAGCAAGCTAAAACCCATAACTGTATCTCTTGATAACTAGTAAATCCGTGACTGGTCAGATAATTCTTGCTGAATTTTTGCTACTGTTTCAACTTTAAGTTTTTTCGGTCTCCCAGACGAATGGTGGTTCTTCTAATAAAAGAGATAATCCTCCTTCACAATATAATCCCAACCAATAATAAATTGTAGATTCTGAGCGTCCCATCATTACAGCTAGGTATCTTATTGTCACGGCACGCTTGTATTTTTATCAAATATAAAGCTTGTAGCTTGGCATAACTTAAGGCTATTTTTTGTTTTTTCATTAACGCTCTTAAGTTTTCTGCTAATTCAGCGATCGCAATTTTGAGGAAAGACCCCGCGTCCTAAAGGATACCGCTTCGCATATCGACGACAGGCGCAAGGGAATGCTTTCCGATAGAAACTCCTGTCATCAACTTATATTATTATTTTGTTTCTATATTAAGTCTCCAGTTACTTTTAGTAAATGGTATAAATCCAGTCTCTGGTTTAAACAGGCGATCGAACTCGATAATTTTCTACCTTTTTCAAGTCTTTGATATTACACGACCAGAAAAACAATTTTCGATTGTAGGCATTTTTGTATCTATTAAAGTCTATAAATTCTTATCCTTCGGAAGCAAATCCAGATTAGCTCAGTGTTTACAGCCTTCAAAATTTATTCTTGTATATTTATTGCCTTTTTAGGGAACAATAAATATATGTTTTCCAGAGGGCGGTATTAATCATGAAAAATAATTTCGAGATCGACCTAAAGCATAGCAATACTGATTCTAAACCCAATCTCCAGCCAAGACCAAGATATTATGATTTTTCTTATAAAAAGCCTTTCCCTTCCCCAAAAACTATTGATGAACTATTAAATGAGGGGTATGTAGGAGTCGATCGCAAATTAGCCAATGATAATGCCTTCGCTGCGGTAGCATATAAATTTAAAAATCAAATTAAATGGACAATTAGTAATCAAAATGAATCCGAAATTTGGTTGATGACTACCGATCGACAAGCCTTAGAGAGACTATCCGATTTTATGCTGGAAAAGTTTAAATGGTGTCCTGTAATTTATACTTCTAAACCCCAAAAAGCTTTTATTTTTACACCAAAAAACGATACAGAAAAAGCAGCGATCGAAGCAACAATATCGGGAGAATATGGCTGGCAAGGATGCTTGTATTCTCTAGAGTTATACGAATATCAAGATAACGAAGCAGGATTTATTTTTGCGACTAAACCATTAGATTCCCTCAATCAAGAATGGTTACTCGTAAAACTCAATTTTATTAATTACACGGGTTCTTGGAGTCATCATGCTGGCACGCTAGAACAAGTTTATTACATCTGGAAAGAAAACATTCAACTAGCCGAACCAAATTATCATCCTACTGCCGATGAAATACTAGATGCGATTCACGATTAAGATTCAAGCATAATTTTGGACAGGATCTAAAGTTCATTTGACCGAAAGTTGTGACCCCAAATTACCTCATCTGATTACCAATGTTGAAACCACTCCAGCAACGACTAATGATGTAGAAATGAGATCGACAATTCATCAATCACTCTGGAAAAAACAACTTCTTCCCCAAGAACATTTGTTAGACACTGGGTATATTGATGCTGAAAAGATCGTTACTTCAGCTTCATCGTATCAAGTGGAATTAGTCGGTCGAGTTTTGGATGATCACAGTTGGCAAAATAAATCCGATCGAGCCTTTGATTTGTCTTGTTTTGAAATTGATTGGCAACAAGAGCAAGCAACTTGCCCTCTAGGTCAAACAAGTCTTAGTTGGCGTTGTCTTCAGGATGATTCTGATAATCAGGTAGTGGAAGTTCGTTTTCATCAAGCTATTTGCGCTCAATGTGAGCAGCGACACCATTGTACCAAAGCAGCAAAAGCCCCTCGTGTTCTTAAACTACGACCAATGGCTCAACACCAAGCTTTACAAGCAGCACGACGAAAACAAACAACTGTTGAATTTCCGGCTCAATATGCTCCTCGCGCTGGGATTGAAGGGACTATTTCTCAGAGTGTTAGAGTTAATGATTTGCGACGTTCGCGTTACATTGGTTTGACCAAAACTCATTTACAACATCTTGCCACTGCTGCTGCGATTAATTTATCTCGACTCAGTAATTGGTTTCAAAAAATCCCCAAAGCCTCAACTCGCACTTCTCGTTTTGCTGCTCTCGAAACTTCTATTTGATTCGCCAACAGTATCTTGTGAGGGGAGACGGGGAGAGTATTTAGCTACTTTTAGGTATATTGAAACACCATTACTTGCACCTTGTATACGTCAATTAAAGTGTTGACTCACCGCTAGGTTAAAAACTTACCCTTGTCAGATGCTGGGGTCTTTTTAGCATATCCAACCACCGTGTTCAAAGCTGTTAACGATTAGGCGATGCCTTAGCCTTCAGCTTGCTTAGTCTGACGACTTGCGTTGCGCTTTTGCAAATCGCAGCTTAGTAGAGACGTAGCCCTAAAGGACTCGCTGAGTCTAACGACTTGCTTGCGCAACCGCATCGCATGCTAAATCTCTACTGTTCGGGGTCATTGCTTCTTTTCGCCACATTGAGGTCGAAACCTTTATCTTTTCTCTGCATTTGCTCTCGATCGCAGAACTTTAATTTAGTTAATTTAATTTAAATACTTTCTTGAACATAATCTTTATGTAAAATTACTTATCTCTGGTAAGATTAATTGCGTTTGAAGCTAAGTTGAGTACAAAAAACTTTCGATCGCATCTAAAAGCTTAAAGTTACTTAGCCTTTATTACTCTGAGTTCATAAAAACGCATTAAACGCATTGTCTATATTTACCTGAAGGAGTTTGATTAAATGGCGTATGACAACATAGACGTAAATTATTCCTTAGTTAATGACTGGGGAAACAGTTATCAGGGAAAAGTAGAAATTACCAATAATAGTGGGAGTAACCTCGATAGCTGGGACTTGGAGTTCGATCTACCCAATGAAATTACCAATATTTGGGATGCTCGAGTAGAAGACGAGGAAAATGGTCGTTATACAGTCGAACATGAATCTTGGAATCGAGAAATTAAAGCTGGTGAAACTTTAACTTTTAACTTTATTGCTAGTGGTAATAGCAACGAACCCGAAAATTTTGAGATTGAGGGGTCGTTATTTGATAGCCCTAGTAGGTCTGACACTATCTATACTTTCTCTAACGAGAGCTTGAGTCCTGAACTATCTTTAGGTGAAACCTATCAAGGAAGAGCAACTTTTTATGATGCGGCCAATCCTGCTGGTGGCACGGGGAATTCTGGTTACGATATTCCCCACGGAAATTTGGAAGAAGTTGCTGCGATTAACAATATTCAGTGGAATGGCTCAGAAGCTAGTGGTGCTTTCTTTGAAGTATCTGGTCCCAAGCAAAGAGAAGGAGCAGAACCAATTGTGGTTCAAATTTGGGATCATTTATGGGAAAGGGCTGATGGTTTGGATTTGAGCGCAGAAGCTTTCGAGCTGGTAGCCGATCCTAACGATGGGATTGTCAATATTGAATATGAAATGATCGGCCCTGGAGACAATTTCCAAACTCCCTATGGCTACACTATCGGTCAAGGGATTGTCGTCGAAGGAATTTCTGGGTCAAATCCTTGGTACGGTGCAGTTAGGCTTAATAATCATCGTTATCCTGTTGAAAGTGTCGATTTGATTACCGACGATGGTGATACAGTACCTTTACAACGTGGTTCTGATAATCGTTTCACAATCGATAGTAGTTCGGGAATCTATGAATCGCAAGATTTGTTGGTAACAGATATTTTTGGTCAGCAGGTTACCTTAAACGATATTAATATCACTAATGGTAGCGATGCTGATATTGTTACTGGTCAACAGTTTCCCTCGATTTAATTAGTAAACTACAACTAAATACCTAACTAGGTTACAATCTGCTGCAAGAATACAGTAGAGGGCTTGGAAACATCAATGGTTGGATATTTAGTTTTTCTGACAATATACGTAGGGCTATATTCTCTATTTGCCCTAGGATTAAATCTCCAGTGGGGATATGCAGGCTTGATCAACTTTGGTCATGTGGCATTTATGACTGTTGGGGCATATACGACGATCTTGCTTGGTATCCAGGGAGTTCCGCTAATTTTGGCGGTGATTGCTGGTGCAGGAGTTGCAACCCTGCTAGGTTTGTCGATCGGGATGTCTACCCTAAGATTGCGGGAAGACTATTTAGCAATTGTTACCATTGGTGTTTCCGAACTTTTGCGCTTAATCGCGCTCAATGAAGAATGGTTGACCAGGGGGTCTTTTGGGATTCAACGTTTCCCTCTCCCCCTGGCTCGTTTCGATCCTAATTTATTTCAGAAATATTTATTGATTGGTATTTTGACTTTGCTAGCAATTTTTGCTGCTTGGCAACTATGGCATGGTTTGCGATCGCAATGGCGAGAAAGTAAAGAAATTAAAGGCAAAAGTTATCAACCCACCAAGCTATTTGGTTTGGTTGTCTGGGGGATTATTGGTATTGGAATAATTTTAGCTATCTATATTAATGGTTGCGCTGCTCTTTTGAACTATAACTATAAAGCGGGTTTAATGCTGCTGGTTTTAATTACGGTAGCAGTCGTCTATTATGGCTTAGAACTTTTGGTAAAATCCCCCTGGGGTCGAGTCTTAAAAGCGATTCGAGAAGACGAAGAAATAGCCAGAGCTTTAGGTAAAAACGTCTTCTGGTATAAGTTACAGGCGTTTATGTTAGGTGGCGCGATCGCGGGAATAGCGGGGGTCTTCTATGTTTGGCAACTCACTACTATCTATCCCAGTAATTTTGAGACTCTGATTACTTTTAATGTCTGGACAATGGTAGTTTTAGGCGGTGCGGGTAAAAATGCTGGAGCAATTTTAGGAGCAATTATTTTCTGGGCTTATGATGCCTTAACCCGTTTCTATTTACCTCAATTGGGCTGGTTTAGCAGTTCGGAAGTAGGAGCATTTCGAGTAATGGTCATCGGCTTAATCTTGATGGTACTAATGATCTGGCGACCCCAAGGAATTTTGGGTAAAAAAGAAGAACTAACTCTAGGAAAGTAAGATTAGGTTAGGTCGAAGGGTGAAATGTTGAAGTTTAGGGAATTAGGAATTTGGGGAATAACTTTTAACCACTAACCACTGACAACTGACAACCCTGAATTAACTAACCTGTTGACTGAGAAATTTATTGACTTCTCGATCGAACTCATCGGGATTAACCAGAAATACCCAATGATTGCCCTTTACCCGTTCGATCGACAAATTAGATAAATAACGGTGATAGGGTTTTAGTTGCCATTGGCTGCGATTTAATCCTTCTGTGGGCTGGATAAATAAACTGGGAATAGCTAAGGTTTTGGTCAAACCAGACTGCTGCATGACATCGGTAAAGATGCCGTTACGTGCTGCTACGGTAAATTTACTACCCCAGGTACCATCTGGTTTGGGTTCGATACTGGCGTAAAATGCTTTTTGTTGTAGGGGAGTCCATTGACGATATTGTTTGAGATTTTGAGCGAGTTGTTTTGCCTCCTCCTGACTAGCAAAAGGTCCCATGCCTTGAAGAAAGGGCAATACTCGATATAAGAAGGGAAAAGTAATTTTGAGCCAGTCAGGTAATCGATCTATATAAAAGGGATCGACTAAGATTAAACTAGCAAAACGTTCTGGATGATGAGTTGCCCAAATAGCAGCCAGTTTTGCTCCCCAAGAATGTCCTAAAATGTGAGCCTCTTGCCAATCTAAATCGGTCATTAAGGCTTCTAAGTCAGCAATAATTTCTAGCGAACTATAGCCCTTGTCGGGTTTGCTGCTTTCTCCATGTCCGCGCAGATCGACTGCGACGATGTGATATTCGGAGGCTAAATATTCTCCCAAACTAGACCATACCACTGCACTATCGGCTAAACCGTGTAATAGAAGTACAGGTTTATTACTAGATCGCCTTGGCGGAGTTTGGCGATCGCTGTTTGCGACTGAATTCCACTCTAAATAGGAAATTTCTATCTTTCCCCTTTGGTAAGTATGGCGTTCGGGCATATTCGATCGATTAGAATTGTCGTCATTTTATTTTAACTTTCTTCCGTAATTCTTCCCTTGATTTATCGATGTGACGGTGCTTATAAACGCCTTTTTGGGCGACGGGGTTCATAAACTGCCGAATGCATTCGGCAGACGATCCCTTTTTTGCTAATCTTCTGACCATTCTTCTTGAGGTAATAGATCGCAGACACGATCTCTCAATAAATAATCATTTCTTTCCAATTCACATTCGACACAAATCCATTCTCTGGGAGGAATAAACTGACAGAGAACATAAATTGGTTGATGGGAATTAATCTTTCCTGTTTCAAGCAGACAACGAGCTTCATCTTTGATTTCGTCAATAGAATAATCGACTGTGGCAACCATTGTTTCCCTCACTGGTTAATTCGCTCTCAAGTTTAAGATAAGAAACAAGGTTGAGGAACTTGTGAGTTTTCAATTTTTAGACAGTATCCAATTGTTGAATATATTTTAGAGTTTGTTCTGCTTCGTCTCGGTCGAGAATACTCAAAGCAAAACCGACATGGACAATAACATAATCATCGACTTTTGCTTGGGGAACATATGCCAGGCTAACCTGCTTAATCAGTCCCCCGAAACTGACTTTACCCATCCTTAATAGAGGTTCATCATCGCTTATCGAGACAATTTTTCCAGGGACAGCTAAACACATGGATTTCTCAATTACAGTATCTGAGTTGTTTCTAGCTTAAAAGATCTTGAATCGAATTTGTCATTAGCGAATAACCATTTGCTTCTAATTCACATTCAACCAAAGCCCATTCTCCTGGCGAGAAAAACTGACTAAGACCATAGATAGCCTGTTGAGAGTCTAGAGTATGTATTTCAACCAGATGGCGTACTTCGTTTTGAATTTCTTGAATAGAAACATCAGCTTCGACGGTCATTGTCTACCTCACTGGTTAATTCGTTATTGGATTTAATATAGAAAAAAAGCTTGAAGAACTTGTGAGGATTTTTTAAGGCAGAACCTTTTCAGCTCGATTGAGCCAAAACGATCGCATTTTCCTGCCTTACTATAGTGGAAAGTCCGTCTCAACTCCACTATTCTGGGAAAAACTTCAGCGGATTTAAGTGCGGTTTTCATTTTATACCTCCCCAGTCGTGCGATCGCCCAGATTAAAGATCGTTGCTAGTGTTAGCTTGCAAGTGGTTTAGAGAGAAATTTTCTCTTCTAGGCGATCGATTCAGATAATTTTGCCGTAGTTCAATGGCGTTTTCTTAGTGCAACCTAGTCTTAATTATCTAATCTTCTGACCATTCTTCTTTACCCAACAGATCGATGATTGGATCTCTAAGCAAAAAATCATTCAACTCTAATTCTCGTTCTACTTCTAGCCATTCACTAGCAGGAATATATTGGCAAAGATTATAAATCGCTTGCTGACGCTGAAGCAGACCTTGTTTAACCAATTGACGAGCTTCATCTCGAATTATCTCTAGGGAATAACGAACTGTTTTCATCATAATCTCCCCCCTCCCTAGCAAGGAGCAATAATAGCTAGCTCTTGAGAAGATAGCCTTCACCTTTAATATATCAAAATCAAACAACATGGTCGGCTCTCAAAGAGTGTTTTTCGTTATTGACTCGATCGTGTTCGTTCTATCGTTACCGATTGAGACTTGAAGCATGATGACTTTCTTCATTCTTTATTCTAAGTGCTGCTAAAATTTGACCTACAGCAATACCACCATCGTTACAGGGAATATGATGATGCCAGTAAGGGATTAAGTTTTCTGCTTTTAATCTAGTAATTGTTTTTTCGGTTAAATATTTATTCTGCCAACAACCACCTGTAAGCACAATCTTTTTTTGCTGCACCTGTTTGGCAACTGCGACTACAATCTCAACTAAGGTATTGTGGAATTTGGCTGAGATCTCGGCTACCGATCTTTGCTTGGCAAGATCTTTTAAGATTTCTACAATAATTGTTTTCCAGTCAATCAGCAGAGATGAGTTAGTAGTAGCATCTACAGGCTGAACTATCTTAAAATGATATGCTGCATCGGTAATTAAATCGCCGATCGCAAATTCTAATTGCATGGCTGCTTGTCCTTCATAGCCGATCTGCTGACAAATTCCCAAAATTGAGGCAATTGCGTCAAACAAACGACCCATACTAGAGGTTATAGGTGCATTAATCTTTTTCTTGAGCATCGTACGTAAGATATTTAGTTCTTGACTGGTAAAAGTCTCGATCCAGGGTAAATAGTTGAATTGTTCTATCTGGGTAAACAAGCGATCGCCAAAGATTTCGTAGAGTAACGCGACTGCGATTCTTCTCGGTTCTTGAATGGCGCGATCGCCTCCAGGTAAGCGAAAGGTTGCCAAATGTGCCACCCGTTCAAAACCCCGACTGGTAAGCTTGAGAAATTCTCCCCCCCAAATCGTACCATCTGCTCCGTATCCCGTACCATCCCAAGCCACGCCTAAAACTGGTTCGGCCAAATTTAATCCATTGTCTACCAGACAAGAAAGAACGTGGGCATAGTGGTGTTGTACTGCGGTTAATTCGCTTCGCTTTAGTCCGCAGTTGTCAGTTAAATTTTTGGAAGAGAGATTTGTCTTGTTGGTATCTAATTTTCGCGCATATTGGCTTGAAAGATAATGAGGATGAAGATCGCAGCTAATTTTGACTGGGTTGAGGTCGTATATTTGTTGAAAGTCAGCAATGGTTTGTTGAAATCTTTGATAGGTATCGGGGGTTTCTAGATCGCCGATGTATTGACTGAGGAACAGTCGATCGCCTTGAAGAAAAGCGATCGCATTTTTTAACTGTCCTCCTACAGCCAGAATAGGAGAGTGAGAGGTTAAATTTTTCCCGCTCGTAATTGGTAAAGGTGCGTAACCGCGAGCGCGTCTGAGGATCTGTTCTCTGCCTGCGATTACCCGCACAATGGAGTCATCTACAGGACGAGCAATAGGTCGATTATGAACTAAAAATAAATCGGCAATGTTATTTAACCTCTCTAGTGCTTCTCGATTATCAATACAAATTGGTTCACCGCTCAGATTGCCACTGGTAGCAACAATGGGAAAGTTTAATTCTCTGGTTAGTAAGTGATGTAGAGGTGTATAGGGGAGCATTATGCCCAAATAAGGATTGTTGGGAGCAATTGAGGGAGATAGGGAGAAAGGGGGAGTCTTGGGTTTGTCAGTAGCTCGGCGATCGCTTTTTAAAATAACTTTTAAAATAACTATTGGAGCTTGAGGAGAGCTAAGTAATTTTGCTTCTAATGCCGACACCTGACAATGAGCTTGTACTAGTTCCAAACTGGGATACATCAGAGCTAAAGGTTTATCTGGTCGATGTTTGCGATCTCGCAATTGTCTAACTGCTGCTTCGTTACCCGCATCTACTACTAAATGAAAACCACCCAACCCTTTGAGGGCGATAATTTTTCCTTGGCGGATGGCTTCAGCGGTTGCAAGTAAAGCCTTATCATCTGTTGCTAATATTTCTCCTTGTCGATCCCACAGTTCCAAACGAGGGCCACATTCGGGACAGGCGTTAGGTTGGGCGTGGAAACGACGATTGAGTGGATTTTGATATTCGGCAAGGCAGCAGTCGCACATCTCAAACTGCTTCATAGTGGTATTGGGGCGATCGTAAGGCAAGGTTTCGATGATACTAAAACGCGAACCACAATTAGTACAGTTAGTAAAAGGATAGCGATAGCGACGATTCTTTGGGTCAAAAATATCCTCCAGACATTCGGGACAGGTAGCAATGTCGGGCAAGATTAATGCCGTTTTTTCTCCTCCCGTACTAGTTTTAATCTCAAAGCGATCGTAACCAACAACATCGCCCCAGAAAGTTTCAAGATTTTGAATTAGAGCTAGACTGGGCTTTTCTGATTGTAGACGAAGCAAAAAAGTTTCGAGTAAAGTGCGATCGCCTTCTAGGGCGATCGATACTCCCTCAGCAGAGTTTTTGACCCATCCCGTCAATCCTAACTCTGTTGCCAATTGATATACAAAAGGGCGAAAACCTACCCCTTGAACTATACCTTTAATTTTGAGATCTATACGTTGTTTCATCATCTCTGTTACGGCAATCCTAAATCATTCCTGAGAATAACAAAAGACTAAAAATCGATGACTTATGACACTCGACAAAATAATTTTCATAATTTAGGCAAGATTGCTATAAGCACAAATCACCACTGAATCAGTCCAAGATCTAGGCTGTAAAAATATATTTATATTTTATGTAAAGTAAATTGTAGAAGATTGCAAAAAACGTTCAAATTGATATTTTGAGTATTAATATAAAAATATTCGATAGAGAAGTATCTAAATTTTCAGCTGCATAAACCATCTTGGTAATTTAGATTTTGCTTTGACGGGCAGCTATTTTAGCTCGGTTTTAGACGATAAAAGTTTTGTTTTTATAAGTTCAAGAGGCGAACGAAGTCTAGAGTTTACTAGCACAAATCCCCTCTCTGCTAACAGAAAAGTTAGCCAATTTTCTCAATTGGCTAAGAGGGATCTGCTGTAAATTTTATTCGCCCAACACAAATAGAGTAGGTCTTTTTGACTATGTTGTGTCTGCCGAAAATATTTTCTTTTTTTCAACAAAGGAAATCCCAAAAAATGAAAAATAGCTCTTCTAATAATATTTCTAATATGGATACCATCGAACTTAAACCTAAAACAGTCTATGTTCAAGACTATATTTCTGGCAAAGCCTGTAAACTTTACACTCTAGATCTTAAAACTGGAAGTGCAGATTTAGTTGGCGCAATTGCTACTGACGTTTATGATTTGGCTTTTGTCGGTTCGCAACTATACGGATTACAGCAGCAACCAGGTGGCAAAACTACGAACTTAGTTAAAATCGATCGCGCTACGGGAAAAGCTACAGTAGTTAACGATATTGGCTTTCACGTAGTTGGCTTGGCTTATAATCGTCAGCGCGACACTCTCTATGCAACCGCAGCTAAACAACTAATTGCGATCGACCTGGAAACTGGTAAAGGCAAGCCAGTAGTAACGGTAAGCAAAGACAAACGCGGTTGTGGGGAGGTTGCTTTCGACAGCCATGGTCGAGCCTATATTACCCTCATCGGTACTGATAAAAAGAAACACCTAGCAAGCTGCGATCTTGATAGTGGCAAAGTTAAGGTCATTGGTAACATTGGTTTTCCCGACCTTGCCAGTATGGAATTTATCGACGATGTTCTCTACGGCGTAACGGGTAACTTTTTTAATTTAGGTAAAGACGGTCAATTAATTCGCATCGATATCCAGACAGGTAAAGGCACTCTAGTTACCAAAACCACTCCCCTTGGTCGCTGGGCAGGTATGACTATTTACGAACCAGCGACAGTGCCTCAAGGGAAAACTCCTACCACAGTCAATCTGAATCAACAGTCTCAAACAACAGTAAAGGAAGATATGAAGCTATTAACCATCGATACCAAAGAAAACTGTTATGTCATCGATCCCAACGGTATGAACGAACTGCAACAAAATGTTGCTAGTTCTTTTACTTTTGACAAAGGCACTTATGAGATTCAAATTACCAGTGGTCGCTACAGTTTTGCCAAGAGCGAAACCGAAGGAGAACTTTTAGTCTTGCTTTGGCTTTATGGCGAGAATGGCAGTACCTTTATTAATAACAATACAGGCTTTGAAGTTGGTGCAACCTGGACGACTTTACATGGATACAACGATCGCTTGCAATTAGAAGTCAAGGATAAAGCAGTTCTCTGTGCGTTGTTCTTTGATGTCAATAATAGTAATAATAGCGGCTCGGTCGATCTTTCCATTACCAGTCAAACACCATCTTTTCCTTCTCAACGTTTAACAGTTGATAGTCACCAAAACTGTTACGTCCTGGATGAAAAGCATTTGTCTAGTTTGAAGCATTGGGATCGCAATTTCATCGAATTAGACCCCGGCAACTACCGCATCAAAATTCGGGAAGGCAATGCCAGCTATTGGTCAGACAATAAAAAGTTTGATATCGAGCCTTGGGCATTAATCTGGATTAAAGCTGGTAAATTTGTGCCTAAATTGACCGGAACTGAAGTTGGCGAAACGTGGTGTTCTCTCAATGGATTCCAAGATGAGTTTATTTTAGAAGTCAAACAAAAAACTACCTTGTCAGGCTTCTTCTTTGATACCTATAAAGAAGATAATGAAGGTCAAATTGTTCTGGCGATCGAACCTATTAGTGCCGCTGAAGTAACTCAAGCATACGAACAACAACTTAGCATCAGTGGCAGTCATCAACAGGTAACAGCTACCTCGACGGTATCTACAACCGAACAAGTGGCTCATGAAAGTCAAGTTGCTGTGGGAGCTTCCGGTAGTTCCACTAGTCATCACACTAGTTCAACCAGTTCGACTAGCTATAGTGGCGGAAGTAGTTTTTCCTTCCACTTTAACGAAGCCCAAATGGAAGAAATGTGGCAGAAAATGATTCCTAAAATTGAGGCTTCGGTAACAGTAAAAGACGAACAGGACGAGAAGAAAGAAGCCTACTATTGGGATAATCTAGAAAAATGGATTCTCAAAGGCTATCAAACTCAAGCCAAGGAACTGGCAATGCAGGTAGCAAGGCTGGAGTTTATGATGAAAACCATCACTCAACAGATGGAAGTCAGCTTTAATCAAAACTTCCAGGCTTGGTCTAGTCATTTTGACGATCGCCTGAATAACCTGCTCACTACTAGAATTACCAATATGGTTGACGAGCAGATTAAGCTTAATCTTAGCAAACACTCCCAAGATATTAAGAATCTGGTAGTCGAACAGATGCAATCCGAAGTAGATAAGCGCATCGACACCATCGTCAATCTAAAAGTTGCTAACCTCAGCCAAGACATCAAGAAAACTTCTCTAGAACAAATTGAAGTCGATCTCGATAAACGTATTGCCAATACGGTCAATGTTAATATTGCCGATCGCTCTACAGAAATCAATAACGCGATCGTCGAACAGATCCATAATGAGATGGATGAGCGAATTAATTCTGTAGTCAATCTCAAAATTAGCGATCGAGGTCAAGAGATTAAAAAATCTGCTTTAGAAGAGATTCAAGCCGATCTCGACAAACGGATTGATGCGGTAGTCAATTTGAAAATTACCGATTTAACTCCTGAATTAAATAACTTGGTAGTACAGCAAATTCAAGGCAATATGGATCAGCGCATCGATACTGTCGTTAATCTCAAAGTTGCCAACCTCAGCCAAGACATCAAGCAATCATCTCTAGAACAAATTAAAGCGGATCTCGATCGACGGATCGCTAATTCAGTCAATGTCAGTATCTCTGAGCGGTCTACAGAAATCAATAATTCGGTCATCGAACAGATTCATAATGAGATGGATGAGCGAATTAATACCGTAGTCAACCTCAAAACTAGCGACCAAAATCAAGAGATTAAAAAATCTGCTTTAGAAGAGATTCAAGCCGATCTTGACAAACGGATTGATGCTGTCGTTAACTTAAAGATTACCGATCTCACCCCAGAAATTAATACCTCAGTAGTACAGCAAATTCAAGGCAATATCGATCAGCGGATTGATGCTGTGGTCAACTTGAAAACCAACGACTTGCCCCAGAATGTTAAAAATCTGGTGATTCAGCAGATTCAACCAGACATCGATCGGCAGATCGTTTCCGTAGTTGATAAATCGACAGAAAATAATGTCCAAGTCGTAGCTAACAATATTATGAGCGACATCGATAATCATATTAATGTTAACTTCGACAACAAGATTCTCAACTTCCGTGATGATGTGACTGCGATCGTCAAGAATGAGATTAACCACAATAATGAGTCAATTAGCACCACTATCCTTTCTGATATCACCAATCAACAATTCTTCCTCGATATGCAGACTATTAAAGCTGAAGTGGATAACTTCTATGCTCGTTTAGGACAGTTTGAAACTCAGTTGAATCTGCGAATTAAACAGGGAGATAATCAACTTTACAACTGGACATTAGAGCAACTAGTAGCACTTCAAGGATGTTTAACAGACCGTCAAGCTTTGGCAGAAATGTTCGAGTCCTTTGCTTCTAACCTGAAAAACGAACTAGATAATGCTGCTTGCGTTCAACCCAGTCGGTTCACTCCTATGACTGCAAATGTAGAACAATCCCAGATAGCACCAGCAACAGCACAGCAATTACCAGGACGTTAATAGGTAATAGGTAATAGGCAATAGGTAATAGGTAATAAATTTTCCTGCCTATTACCTAAGAATCTCTCATAAAATTAAGGCTCTAAGTGCCAATCATTTTCTAAATTCTTTCTGGTTACTTCGATGCCAACTTTTTCCAGAGATGCAAACAATTTATTCGCAGCTTTGATTTCTAGTTCCCGATCTTTATTGTCGGCGGTAAACTTAATCCTGATTTCATTATCGATCAATTCGGCATTGAAGGTAATTTGTTGATGGTTCATAGAGCGAAATCTCAAGAACAACTGAGATTGATTGGTTAATAACACGATCGTTCAGACTAAGTTTAGTCTTGAATCTTCAGCTTGACCACAAATTTCTCAGTCGAGTTTTACAACGGATATTTATTTGGTTTTTAGGCTGTCAAAAAAATGCGATCGCTGAATTGACTCGCGATCGGTTGAGAACACTGACCAAGAGAGAGGAAGCAGAGGAAGCAGGGGAGGAAAAGCTCATTTTTTCGCTGAAAAATTTCGCCCAATCTCCCTATTTCTTTCCTGGCAGTGATTTTTTACAGGAAAACAACAAATGTCTACTACTCTAGAAAAGGTTAAAACAACTCAGCTATTAGATTTAGTAGCCGAAGAGAAGATCGGTAATTTATTCACTAGAAATAATATACCTGGCAGATTAGAAGCTAGTGGCGTATTTTTTCTTGAGGGTTGCTTTTATGTTATTTTCGACAATCTAAGACAGATTGCCAAAATCGGCAAAAACTTAGCCAACATTCAAGATAATGGTTTTATTGCTGTCAAACAAGATAAAGCAGCTTTTGAAGATATTACTTACAATCATTCACGGCAAAAATTTTATTTGGTTGTCGAATCTTTAGAAAAGAAACCATGTATTTATCAAGCTCGAATAGAAGAATATGACCGTAACTTGAATTTTTTAGCCAGTAAATGGGTAGATTTTATTTTTGAGAGCGAAAACAAAGGTTTTGAGGGATTAGAGTGCGTCGAGAGAAATGGCAAAGAATATCTGCTGGCGATGTGCGAAGGAAATAAATGTAAAGCAGGGAAGAAAGGTCGTAAACCTGGTGGAGGTAGAATTATAGTCCTACGAAAAAAAGAAAAATATTGGCAAAAAATACAAACAATTAAACTTCCCAAGTCAGTACAATTTAAAGACTACTCTGCTATTTCCCTGAAACATAATCGACTGGCTGTTATTTCCCAAGCCTCAGCTAAATTATGGATTGGTACTTTCCAAGATGACGACTGGAAGTTTGTTGATGAGGGAATAGTTTATGAATTTCCTACTAATGATAAAGGGAAAAAAAATTACTGCAATGTCGAAGGAATCTGTTGGCTTAATCCCAATCGAATTGTAGTGGTTTCTGACAAATATAAGACCCAAGAACAACCTAAGAGATGTCAACAAAAAGACCAATCGATTCATATTTTCCAGATTCCTAATCTACTCAAAGGGGGAAGAAGTGATTAACGAAAAGCCACTACTCTACAGTATCTTGCTGGTGTTGCTATCACTTTGTATGGCACAGCCAGTCTTTGGAGTTGAGTGTGGTAACTCCCTGTTTGATGAAGATAGCCTTAGTTTTGAAGTTAAGGATGCTCAAGCTAGACTTAAAAGCCTGACTCGCTCATTCAAACCAGACAACAATGTGGACATTATTTTTGAAGTTCCCATTGAGGGTAGATCGGTAAAGGAAATCGAACAGATCGTTACCGATCGCAAATCCAACTATTTCACTGTAGCTAATAATAGCCTTAGTACTCAGGCTAATGGCTTCTCGCAACGATACGATTCCGCAGATGAAGAGTGGACAAAAACCATTAAAGTTACTACCCATGACTTTAAAGGACGAGCAATCATTCCCTATATCCAAATTTTCTACGAAGACCAACAGGGGGGTGTGATTAGACTCAAACCCTTTGGTAATACTGCTGCACCCACCCATTTAAGCCATCTGCGATCGCCCCACGGCACTTTGTATTTCAAAAAAGACCCCAACGGCAATCTCTCTTGGGAAAATGAAGCCTTTAAAGTCTACAATCTTCAGCCTCTACCCAAGTCTCCCAAAAAAGTTAACTTACCCGATGGTATAGAGTTTGGTTCGCCCGAAGCAGAAAGTTATTTACAACAATGTTGGACAAGTCAAACTCATGTTCCTCTGTCCCAGTAACGATTATAACTAATCATGTTTATTCAATGTCTTTTAAATTTAGAAAAGTTTTAAATTTTAACACTTGAATAAATTAGGAGGAAAAAATGAGTAATTCTTAGAAACAATCAAATTATTTAAAAATACACTATTTGTTTTTATCCCGAATTTTTGGTATTTAACAATTAGAAGAAATCAAAAATTTATTAATATTTTTTTCAAAAAAAATTCGGGCATTGAGGGGATTTTGTTCGTGTAAAATTATCCAAATTAACTATTATTAATAAAATAAAAAAAGCTCAAAAAAAATTTTTAAATGAATTATAATAAACTCGGAAAAGCTCAAATATCTCCCTTACAACCCCAATATTTACCAGGAAGTTAGCAGGTAAATAGGTAATAGTTAATAAATTTTGCTACCTATTACCTAAAAATTACCCACAACATTTAAGGCTCTAAATGCCAATCATGTTCTAAATTTTTCTGGTTGCTTCGATGCCGATTTTTTCTAAAGAGGCAAACAATTTACTTAAAGAAAAAGTCTTCCTCACCAAACGAGAAACTCTTTGACGTAGAGTGTTATTAAATCGTTCGATATAGTTTGTAAAACCAGTTTCTTTACCTACAGATTAATCCTAGAAGAAGGAAAAACTTTAGGGTAAGTGCCCCTAGATTTTGAAGTTTGCAGACACGACCTAGAAAAAAATGGAAGGTAAATATAATGAAAAGAAAATCTCTAATCAAAGTCACCTTTTCACTCATTTTGGCACTGGTCTTAGTCATAACAACGGCAATTGTTGCTCCTCAAGTTGCTTTAGCCATAGGAAACAACCAAGACCTCCAGAATGACCACTATACACAGCTCTCATCAGCTCTCGACCAAGTTCCTCCGACAGGCGAGAAGATGGCGGTGAAGTTTGAGCAAAACGGTGGCAGCAGCGATCTAGATTTGACCCCAAACAGTGTTATCGTCAGAAAATCGGGACTGTATTTGGCGATCGCTGCGCCCCAGGTTACAGCATCCATGGATGGTGGCTGTCTAGACCTCTGGCTGAATGTCAGCGGTGATGATGTCTCAAACTCGAATACCCAACTCTGCCAGACAAAAGCCGGCGACACCAATGTGATTCTCTCACAAAACATTCTGCGGTTAGAAAAAGGCGATACGCTTCAGCTCATTGCTTCGTCTCCGAATAACGGAGCATTTCTTGACGCAATTGAAGTGCCCGACGAACCGCTCATTCCGTCCATTATCTTCACAATGGTCGAACAATGATGATACTTGACGATATTAACAAACTTGTTTATTGCTGGGGGAGATCAGAATGCTTACCAAGACACCTGGGAAGGCACCTATGTAGAAGACGCGATTAATTATCTCATCAATGATAAAAGAGTTCCCATCGCTGGTACTTCTGCTGGCATGGCTATCTTAGGAGAATATTATTATGCACCTGCTGGCAGAGATGGAGTATTGAGTTCGGAAATTTTGGAAGACCCTTTTCATCCTAATACTGACGATATCGATCGCGCTGACTTTATTAACATCCCAATGCTCGACGATACAATTACCGATACTCACTTAGACCGCCTAAACCGTCCCGATTACCCTGAAACTAGATATGGTAGACTGTTTGGATTCCTGGCTAGAGTAGTAGGCGATCGCGGTATTCCCGCCTATGGCATTGGCTCAGAAGAAGGAGCCTTTGTAGCTATTAACGACGAGGGAATTGCCACTGTCTTTGGTAATGGAGAGAATCGGGGTGCAGATGCTTACTTTTTGCAAGCTCAAGAAACACCAGAAAGACTCGAACCTGAAGAATCACTAATTTGGGACAGCAATGGAAGTGCAGTAAAGGTGTATAGAATTCGAGGAACTACTGAAGGTAGCGGTAGTTTTGACCTCAATAACTGAGAATCAGCTTCCGGCGGTAACTGGGAATATTGGTATACCACCGACGGAGAGCCTGGTTTTACTAGGGATAGCTTGGGGTGCAATTAGCAAGACCAGAAAACGATCTCAAAAAAATAATTTGGAAACAAAAAAAAAGAGGTATCTACTATGACAACCACAAATAAAGAAGATGTTTCCGTTCCTGATGTCGTTCGACAACCAAGTCAAATCAGTAAAGACAATCGGGCTAATATTTATCAGCTCATCTGGGAAAGCGACACTAACCAATTCTCGGTAAGTCCGCGCAATGCTTCAGGAGAGTGGGAAAACCCCGATGCAGATATCTTGTTAGACGAGCAGGTTAAAGCTACTGGCAAGCGAGAAATCGATCTAGCTACCCGACCTTTATTTTACAAAGTGAATGAAAAGAAGCTGTTCGATGAAAACAGAACCTATGTCAGCTTCATTCAACTATTGGATAACTATGCCATTCGCTCCGTCGATCCAGAGTTTACCCCAGAAGAAGAGGAGCAAGAACAGGACTATTTTCTAGCTCAAATTCTGAAAACTAAGCCCATTCAACTGGCACGAGAATATATCAAGCGGGAGTTTGGCGAAAACCTCTCTGAGGCACAATTCCAGCAAAAGCTCAAGCGAATCTGGTTTGAACTGTATACCAATTACTACAAAGGCGAACCGACTAACTTCTGTTCTGGTTTCGAGCATATCTTTGTCGGCGAGAGCGAATACGACACTCACATCAAAGACAAAGGGAAAAACCTAGGAGAGGTTTATGGGTATCATTCTTGGGTCAAGTTTTATCTGGACGAGAAAAATCAGCGCGTCAACTATTTAGGCTACAAATACGACTTAAAAGGGCAAGAAGGTCCAGTAAATCCCAATGTTATCACGCTCCAGCAGACCCAAAATATCACTGATATGCGGGGTCAGGTTATTGCCCAACTGTTTAAGAAAAAAGGTACGTTCTTTGTGGGACCGAGTCCCGAATGCGAAATAGCGATGGGTACTGTCGCTTATTATGAGAGCGTTCATGGCAAAATCCGCGACAAAAGACGGGTGGATATTAATGGAGCGACCTATGACTTAGTTATTTATCGTAATACTAATCCCGATGACAGCCGAGGCGAGTTGATTCGTTCCTTCTTCCCTATCTTTATTGGTATGGATGAAACAGAAGAACCAGACATAGAGCGTCCAGTGGTATTCTCAATTGATTATGTCACTAAGAATAATGATTCGGTGGTTATTACTGCTGCTTTACCCAACCCAGAAGGTGAAGACAGAGGTAAAGAGTGGGTTGAGTTGCAAAATACTACTAATACAGCGATCGAGCTTCAAGGTTGGGAATTGCAAGATAAGTTGGGTCGTTCGGAAGTTCTCAGCGGTACACTCCAACCCCAGGAAGTCAAGCGTTTTACAATTACCTGCTCGAACCCTAACTCGATGCGATTGGGCAATAGATCGGGTTTGATTGTGCTGCTGGATAATGCTGCTGCTGTAGGAACGGTGAAATACGATCGAGCTGAATCTGGTGAGGTTATTCAGTTTCAAAGATAAGCAGTATTATTGTCGCTTTTGTAATAACAAAGAAATACTAATGGACTGAGTTAGATAATTTATCACTTTTATTGTTCGATCGGTATTATTTTTTTCATGTTGAGGTAAACCATATGAAACGTCTAATTGTTTGTTGTGATGGAACATGGCAAGATCTCGAATGTCCTTATCCCACTAACGTGGTCAAAATGGCTCAAGCCATTGACCCCATCGCCAGTGACGGTACACCCCAAGTAGTTTTTTACGATGAAGGCATTGGTACGGGTGGTAGTACTGTTACTCAGAAAAAGATGGACAGAGTTTCTGGTGGTGGTCTTGGCAAGGGAATTGACAAGAACATTCGGGATGGCTATAGCTTTCTGTGTCTCAACTACTCTCCAGGTGACGAGATTTATCTGTTTGGATTTAGTCGCGGTGCCTATACAGTGCGTAGTCTTGCTGGCTTGATGTATAATTCTGGTTTGCTCTCGCGCCCCAACATTCGTCACGTCCCGGAAGCCTACATGCTTTACCGCGATCGTCGCAAGCCGGATCACCGGAAGATTGCCAAGTTTCGCCAGAAATACGGTTTTAAAACCGAAAAATACGGCGATCGCGTTCCGATTACCTTGCTTGCTTGCTGGGACACGGTCGGTTCTTTGGGCATGCCCGATCTCACGTCCTGGATCGATCTCGATCGCAAGATCAATGAGAAATACCAATTTCATGACACCAAATTAAGTCCGATCATCCAAAACGCGCTCCATGCAGTTGCTATTGACGAGCAACGCAGCACTTTCTACGCCAGCCTGATGGAGAAAAGTAATAGAACAGAAGACCAACGGCTGATTCAGAAGTGGTTTCCTGGCGATCATGGCTGTATTGGTGGGGGTTTAAAAGAGCAAAGTGGGTTGTCAGACGGTGCTTTACAGTGGATGATTGATTCGATTAAGCAATTGGAACTCGATCTTGAGATCGATCCCAGTGTCATTCCTACTGGTATCCATCCCGATCCTGACGCTGAGTATCAGGTTGAGTCGAAGAGCCTTATTGGTAAGTTGACGAAGATTCTGGGTGTCAAAGTTCGCGAAGTTTCGGATAACTTTGAAGACCTGCACGAAAGTGTGAAAAAACGCTGGCACGATCTCAAAGACTACCGTCCAGAGAACTTGAGGAAGCATAGCTCTTGGCTGGAAAAATTATAATAACGCAGTTTCGAGGTTTGGTTGGGGGGCAAAACCAAACCTCTATAGATGACTATAAAAAATCAAAGCGATCGCGCTAAAAGCTTTGGTTTCAATGGTTTGCAATAGGACAATTATTATTTAGTGGAGGATTTTAACATGACTGAATATGTGAATGATATCCAGAAATACACAGAGAATGTTGATGAGAATGTAGTCGGGGGAATTGTCAAACATCTAGGCATTGCTTTGCGCAGTCGGGATGCTTCCTTAGTTTCCTGTGGCGATCGCACGGAGTTAGACCGCGTTCGAGAGAGCTTTTTAAAAAAGAAACTAGGATTAACTGCTAGTGATGCCGATCTAGATCGGGCTATTACTGAAGTCTGCGAACAGATGAAAAATACGAAGAATAAGGCTCGCGTCACCTTTTATTACCTGCTGGCTGAGAAATTTGGCAAATTTTCTGTGTTTAAATAGCCGAAGCCAGCGCACTACAAAGCTTAAAGAGTAGGTTGAAAAACTTAGTAAGTGCCGTTTTTGGTTCTAACTTATCCCGAGCGGTACAAGCCTCTTCCAAATAAATAACCTTCTGCTTGTAAACAAATTCGTGAAATTAGGAACAAACAAAATATGCAAAAACTTCAAAAATTTCTACTACTATCTTTTCTGGTGTTAACCTTTACTGGTTTGAGTTTAATCTATAGCCCGCCGGTCTGGGCTAAATCTCTCGTTCTGATTGGAGGTGGTTTGAAGCCAGTCTTACAGACTTGTCCTGATGACCCAATTTCAAACCCCGATGTCCACACACAAGCTATTTATGAGAAAATGGTCGAATTGGCCGGAGGTAAGGGCTTGGCTAAAATTGGCGTAATTACGGCAGCATCTAGCTCCCCTTATGATGTCCCACCAGATGAACGAGATTCCTGCTCAGCCAGTAACTACAAAGCTAACGGAGACTACTACGTCAAAGCCTTCAAACGATTCGGAGCGGCTGAAGCAGAGAGAATTCCCATCGACAAAGACCACATCTGTAACAAAAATAGCTCAGAAGTTGTTAAACAAGTTAGGAGCATGACGGGTTTTTTCTTCGGGGGCGGCGACCAATCTCGCCTGATTAAATCCTTCCTCCAGGAAGACGACAGTGATAGCCCCGTCCTAGCGGCCATCCGCCAAAATTATGAGGATGGAGCGGCCATTTTCGGCACTAGTGCTGGGACAGTCATTCAAGCAGGAGGTCGTTACGTCGACGCCAGAGGCAGAAGTAGCTTGCTTCCCATGATTACTGGGGGTGAGAGCTATGAAGCTCTCAGAGATCGAGATGAATATCTTTGCGTTCAGAAGAACGGGGATGACCTCTTGGACAAATACTACTGCCGCGATCGTGATGACCTCTCCTATTATCAAAAGGGGGGTTTTGGCTTCTTTAATTATGGCCTTCTCGATACCCACTTTGCGGAACGAGGTCGGCAGGGGCGACTCGTGCGTTTGGCCTGGGAGAAATATATTAATGATGCCTATGCTCCAGACGAGAATACAGCTCTAGTCGTTACTGATGTTGATACTCCCAAAGCTGAAATGTCTGTCGTCGGAGAGAGAGGTGTTAATATTTTTGACCTGTCTAATGCCAGAGAAGACATTCGTGATTGTCGTCGCAAAGCTGATTCTTCTTATGAGAAGATCTGTGGGGTCAAATATACTTACTTGACCCAAGGCGACAAATACAATCCATTAACCAAGACAGTCACTATTGCTAGTTGGAAATCTCCCTTGACGGGTTTAGAACACCACGAGCGTGCCGAGTCTCCCAGCCATGACATCTTGAGCAGCCCCAAGCGCGAAAACCCGCGTGAGTTGCTCAAGGTGGCTGAGGATTTGTTCGACAGTCGCTCCACCTCGACTTACGGAGAGACTTATGAGGATGACCCCATCTTTAAAGTCACCTTGACTAAAGACAAATCTTCTGGGTCAACTGGGTATTATGACACCCAAGATAAGGAGAAGTTCTACTCATTCAAGAATCTGTTGCTCGATTTTTATGTCGATAAGGCAAGTTGAGTTCGATCGACCATATCTTTCTATCGTCTATAGCAAAAGCACTTCAACAACTCGATCGCCTCTCGCCAGCGGACTAAGAAAATCAGGGGCAATTAATCATGAAGCCACAATTACTCGGTTTATTAACAATAACCCTAACATTAGGTTTCCCCATCCAACAATTGCTAGCCTCCACTAAAGAAGACTGGCAAGAACTATTTGAGGTGCAGCTCCAACGTGCTTATCAGCGAGCGGTTGAAGATGCTTATAATATCCAATCAGATGAAGTTCATCACGAACTTTGGGCAATTACTCCCGACAATCCTCAGCTAATTTGGCGCGAAGAAAAGGGACAACAACAAGTCTTGATGGTAACTTGGACATCTTGGGATGGTTATGGCGATCGCATTGGTCAAAAAATGGATTTGGAGCGAGAAATTTGGGTGACTGCCGTTCCCGAATTACAACAATTCGCCTTCAAGCTTGACTTAAGTGAAAACAGTTTAATTCTGAGACTGGAACAATACTTGGGTTTCCCGCCTCACAATGGCAAGACTAAATTTGTCCAGATGTGGGTCAATCCCAGAGAGCTATTTCGTCCCTGTCCCGATCCAGAAATTAGCGATACTAGCTGTGAAGTCCAGTTTTCTCCCAGAGTCTAGCGCGCTCACCAATACTGGTTTATTGACAAAATGCTGAAATCTTATGGCGATCGCGGTTATCCCCTAACTAGATTGGGCTACACCTATGACTGGGGCAGTCTGGAAACGGAAGCAGGGGCGAGTGAGTTTGTGATTAGAAAAGGCGCAAAAGTGGAGATTGAGTCTGTTGTAGAAACCGTCGAATATATCCGAGGCAAATAATTCATGCGATCGAATTGCATTTCTATTGATGAAATAAAGAAGAGATATGGCGAACAAATTTTGGATTTAGGTAAATTTTAACACTTAAATAAATTAGGAGGTAAAAATGAATAATTTACAGCAATAATCAAATTATTTAGAAATACGCTATTTGACTTCAACCTAAAAGCTTTTATTGTATTTAAAACCCGAAAGAATCCAAGAGTTTCTTGATAGTTTCTTGAATTTTTTTAGTTATAGTGATGGTTTTTTTGTGTAAAATTTCTCTTATTAAACATTGTTAATAGCGTCTCAAGAATATTTTAAAAATATATAATATAGACAAATAAAATAGAGTTTTAAGGAGAAAAAATGTTAGATTCTAGCGATCGAGATAAATTAAAACAGCTAGGTAAAGAGTGCAAAGAAGCTAACTTTCCTCTATCCGCAGTTATCGATTATTTAAGACACAATAATCCAGCATTTGGAGCACTAGTAATTACGATTTGCTTGAGAGATGACGGTCGAATTGACTCAACAGAAGCTCACTTAGTAAGGTGGGCGCGTACGTTTGTTTTCCGAATTGGGAGAGCAGAAATAATGGAAGCAGAGAATTTACTCTTGGAAGGATATTATTCTGTAATGGTCGCTGAACCTAGAACCATGTGGTAGGAATAATTATTAAACATTAAGAAAGAGATATATCGAACTGACTCTAAATCAAAGTTAGTCAGTTAATGAGGTAATGAGGCGTGCAAAGTTCAAGGTTACGCGGACTACCTTCTGCGGACTGCAAAAGATCTAGGTGCGGTCTAGCCGATTGAGAACTGCTACAAACAGCAAGATAAGTGCGTTCGGCTCGCCACGAGATATACAGTAATTGTCACTAAACCACAACATTAACCAGATCGACAATCCCTAGTTTTTCACGATTACTTTTTACATTGAATGGCAACTACCCTAATACTTTTTGAGAGAAAAGCAACTAAAATGTCACAAGTTAATGGTGTCATGATGCAGTATTTCCATTGGTATATTGACCCCGATCTCATACTATGGCAAGACGTTCAAAATAAAGCTCAAGAATTAGCGGATGCAGGTATTACTGCGCTATGGCTACCTCCAGCCTACAAAGGCATGGGTGGGACTTATGACGTTGGTTATGCGGTATACGATATGTACGATCTGGGTGAATTCGAGCAAAGTGGAACAGTCCGTACCAAATATGGCGATCGCCAGCAATATTTAGATGCCATCCAAACTCTACACAGTCACGATCTTCAGGTTTATGCTGATACGGTTCTCAATCATCGTATGGGTGGAGAACTAAAAGAGGTAGTTAGGGCGACTCCTTTTTCCCAAGAAGACCGTCTTCATCCTAAAGGAGGAATGAGAGAAATCGAAACTTACAGTCATTTTTCTTTTCCTGGACGACAAGGCAAACATTCTAATTTTGTATGGCATTGGTGGCATTTTGACGCTACGGATTGGGATGCCAGAAGCCAGGAACACAATACAATCTATCTCTTTGAAGGTAAACAGTTTGATGATTATGTTGCCCTAGAAAAAGGTAACTTTGCTTATCTGATGGGTTGCGATCTTGACTACCAAAATCCCGAAGTGCGAGAAGAAGTAACTCGTTGGGGTAAATGGTATCTAGATACTACTGGTGCAGATGGTTTTCGTCTTGATGCGATTAAGCATATTTCCGCTTGGTTCTTTCCCCAATGGATCGAGGAGATGGAACGTCATGCAGGTAAGGATTTATTTATAGTCGGGGAGTATTGGTTTAATAATATTGATACGCTTCACTGGTATGTTGATTCGGTTCGGGGCAGTATGTCAGTATTTGACGTGCCTCTGCACTATAATTTTCACTACGCTAGTAAATCTGGTGGTAACTACGATCTGCGCAATATCCTCAAGGGAACGATGATGGAGCAGCGTCCTACCCATGCAGTTACCTTTGTCGAAAACCACGATTCTCAGCCCTTACAAGCACTGGAAGCCCCTGTAGAACCTTGGTTTAAACCCCTGGCATATGCTCTAATTTTATTACGACGCGAAGGATATCCCTGTATTTTTTATGCGGATTATTATGGTGCAGAATACGAAGACTATGGCAGAGATGGCAACCGTTATAACATCGTGCTGGTATCTCATCGTTGGCTGATTGATAAATTTTTATATGCCCGTCATAATTATGCCTACGGCGACCAATATGATTACTTCGACCATTTTAATACTATTGGCTGGACTCGCTTGGGAGACGAAGAACATCCAAAAGCGATGGCGGTAATTATGAGTGACGGTGCTGCGGGAAGTAAATGGATGGAAGTCGGTAAACCCAATGCTAAATTTTACGATCTGACCGAGCATATTTCAGAGCCGATCTATACTAACGAATCGGGTTGGGGTGAATTTCACTGTCTGGGTGGTTCGGTGTCGGTTTGGGTTGAAGCTTAGATTTAGGTTAGTTCAAAGAGACAAGGCATACCTTGTCTGTACGGGAGTTCGGAGTCTTTATGAAGTCAAAATTATGAATACATGCGGCGTTTATACCCGTTGCCTTGGGTGAACCGAATCGCCTTTGTGAATTATGAATTATGAACTCAATAGGATTTGATACTTCATCGTTCATCGTTCATCGTTTTTACTTTTTCTCTACCCCCTCCAACCTCCCCCATCTTCCCTTACAATTTCTGTCTATTGGAGTTCTGCTGCTACTTGAATAACTTCATTAAAAACCCGCATCAAATTGCCACCCCAGATTTTGCGGATGTCATCTTCTGTGTAACCGCGAGCCAGCAATTCTTTGGTGATATTCGGCATTTGAGAAACATCATCGATTCCAATAAGTCCACCGCCACCATCGAAATCCGAACCGATGCCCACATGGTCGATGCCCATAACTTTTACCATGCGATCGAGATGATCGATCGCCTCAGCGAGAGTTGGTCGATTTTTGGGATATTTTTGGTTGATTTCCCAGTATTTTTGCTGGAGTTTCTGGATCTCGTCTTGGTTCAGTTCGCCTCTTATCCAGGCAGAGCGTTTTTCTTTTAATTGGTCTAAAGCAGCTTCGCGTTCGGGAGTTTGTGCCATTTCTTTGATGAAATCATCCAAAAGACAAACCTGCACGACACCACCGTTTTCTGCGATCGCCTCTAACATTTCATCGCTCAGATTACGGGGAACATCGCGAAGAGAGCGCGCACTAGAATGAGAGGCAATAACGGGAGCTTCGGTCAACTCGATAATATCCCAGAAGGTCCGATCGTGTACGTGAGAAACATCAACCATCATCCCCAAACGATTCATTTCCTTGACAACTTCTTCACCTAACGGACTCAAACCATCCCATTCGGGTTGTTCATCAGTAGAAGAATCGCCAAGCTCGTTGTTTTTTGAGTGAGTTATGGTTATGTATCGGACTCCCAAGTCGAAGAATAATTTTAGGTTGCGGGGATCTTTAGCAATTGGATAACCGTTTTCCATCCCCATAAATATTGCGCGTTTCCCAGCCTTTTCCAAGCGATAGGCAGCTTCGGGAGTCAAGGCAATTTCTGCTACATCGGGATTGTCTGCAACCATCTTTTTAGTTAATTCAATCTGCTCTAGCGCGATTTCTTTTGCCTTGGCATGACCTTCGTCCGTACGCTTCCTTTGTGGGGTAAATATCGACATAAATACCACGTCTAATCCGCCTTCTTGCATGCGAATTAGATCCCATTGCCCACTGTCATATTGACCTGGAGCGTGTCTGAGGCTCGGATTGAAATCTGGATTTAAAAACTGTCGCATTGGCCAATCGATATGGGCATCGACTGTTAAAACGCGATCGTGGATTTGGGCGGTGCGTTCTGACAATGATTTTTGCGACGTGCATCCATTCAAGACCACTAAAATCATCCAGATCGCCAACTTGTTTTTCATTAATGTATGATTATCGACAATTGTTCTAACAAAGCTATTGGTTTAGAAAGCCGAACCCGACTACTGCTTAGCCTCTTAATTCTATGTCCAACTCAGATTAATTATTTACAGAATTTACGTAACTATATTTGTACGTCCCGATCCAGAGCGCGATCGCTTTGTGTTGGTCTTCAGTAAGCTTAACTAAGGGCTGGTCGTAATGAGTTCTGTCTGGGTAACAGTAATAGTTAATCACTTTGGTTCAGACATAGCTTCTTCGAGTTTAAGCGAAGACGAAAATACCATTAGCTTGTAGATCATCTACTTGAATGTTCGGCAGCACTACTAAATCAGAACCAGAGAAGCCAATTGTCACGTCATCGCCTACCTGCTCGAATACCAGGTCATCGATGGAGCTAGCACCAAGACCAGCAACACCGATCGCATCTACATCCACTTCCAAATCGGCGATCGCGTTCGGAGATGCAAGGATTTCACCAGTGGTAATCCAGAAAGTATCGCTACCATCACCACCATAGAGTAGATTGTCACCACCATCAGTAATAAAAAAGGTATCATC
Source organism: Pleurocapsa sp. MO_226.B13 (assembly GCA_030064795.1). Next base: position 28,919 of record JASJEI010000023.1, read on the forward strand.
ACCATCACCACCAAAAAAGCGGTCGCCCTCTCCTGCAAAAAAGATGTCTTCACCAGCTTGACAATAAAGTCGGTTGTTTCCTCTGCCAAGACTGCTATCGAGGAGGTCATCACCATCACCACCAAAAAGGCGATCGCTTTGACCTGCCAAAAGTTCATCGTCACCCGTACCGCCAAAGATACGATTGTGTCCTAAAGTACTGGGAAATGAGGGTGCGTTGGCTTGACTGGCATCAACTAGATCGTCACCCGCACCAGCAAACACGGTGTCCCGATTGCCGTCGAAGTCATCGTTGGGGTCAACAGCATCCAGAAGATCGTCCCCTAATCCACCAAAAATCAGTTCGGTTTCTGCTTCGATCGCTGCTAGTCTTGCTGGTGTTGGCGGATTGACGTGAGTGACTAGATCGGAGGCTTCTGCAAACCGAAAAGTGTCAGAAGCGGCCTCAAAGACAACATTTTCTGGAATGATAGTTGGGTAGAGATTTTTCCACGCAAGCATCGTATTGTCGCGAGAGTCCAGAAAATCAGGCTTAGGATCTGGTTCGAGGCTTAGAGCTAAACCCAAACCAGTAGTGCGGATAGTTGACAACACATCATCCCAGGTCATTGCTTCAGATACGGGAAGACCGCCACTGGTATAGTAGACTCCTACTTCTTCTGGTTGATTCAGGTTATACGGTAGAAAAGCTTGGTAAAATCCCGCAGTCCCTCGTTCATCGAGGAGTCGATCGTAGTCAAACTCAAAGCTAACCTGGGCTTGACCATCTGGAGTACCTTCAAATATCGGTGTTCCAATCGCTTGAATTGTAGGTACTCGAACCGAGATATCTGCTACCCCGTCATTATTAACATCAGCCGAACCATCTTCAGCCAGCGGTCTATTAAGAAGGTCAAATTCATTGGCGATCAGTTGACCAGTTTGACCGTCATACCAGAAGGTGGTTTCGATGTTGAACTGATTACCAATCAGCCAAACTTGCCATTTTGCATCTTCAATGGCAACGGGAAACTGGTTGTAGGGAGTCGAGACATCTTCCGATCGCGTAAAATCCAATTGATAAGGTAAACCATCGATATCTAACTCTAAAATTACTCGATCGTCTGACTTAGAGTAAGTGATGATCGCTTCGGCTGAACCAGTAAGCATCTCTGGTGTAACAATGTCTACTTCATCGGGAAGCGAAACACCAGTCACCGCCAAGGGGAAGCGAATACGCCCTTCCTCTTCGGGTGCAAAAAAGGTCGCCAGATGGGCAAAGGCATCAGTAAGGCTTTGGCTAGATAGTTCTGGATTGAAAGACCGATATTCTTCTAAATTAACAAAAGGCGAAAATTGTCGTCCTTGTTCCAAACCGATATCTTGAAGATGGAGGAGAGCTTCAAAATTACTCAGATCGGCTAAGTCTGGATTGGCTTGCTGGTAAAAAGCTAAGTCGATAAATGGTGAAAATACTAACCCCTCATCAATGCCGACTTCCAGAAGGTGGTTCAAAGCTTCACGATTGGTTAAATCAGACAGATCTGGGTTAGCAACCTGCTTATAATAGTTCAGGTCGATAAAAGGTGAAAATCGCAACCCTTCATCAATGCCCACTGCTTCAAAGTGTTCTAGCCCACTAGCAAAATCTCCGTTGGCAACTAATTCTGCTACCTCTGGGTTAGTATTCAGGTAATAGCTTTCATTAAATACTAATGCGATTGTCATTGTCATCTCCTCCATAAATAGAGTGAGCTGGGTTAAAGTCCCGTCAAGAGAACTTAATTTTCATTGCTTGGAGCAGTATTGTCTTGGCATAATTTTGTTCACCCACCATCACTACCTCTTCTTTCATGGAAAGTTAAAGTTTCAATTCCTCCACCCGCGATCGCTTCTAATTGCTCTTGGGTTAGTTGAACAAAAGGCTGCTGTGGGCGGGGTTTTTCTGGTGTTGTCGTAGCCAGTAATTTAAGTTTTTGTTGAGACATCATTTCCTCCTTTACCAAAACAATGAATAAAAAAAGATAGAATTGCCTATCTCTAGTTTGCAACTACTGTCAAGTTATTACCAGGCAAGATGAGAAGTTAAGCAGGCAACTTAAGCTTTGGACTTTAGACAAGATGAAAAATTAAAATTTTCCCGACATAAGCGTGTATTGAGATGATCCGTTCCTAAAGTCTGCTCAAAAATGGTCAATGCCTGGACAAACAGTTCTTTGGCTTGATTGGTTTTTCCGCTTTTTTAGAGCAAAACAGCCAAATTATTGAGGCTAATGCCGATATCAGGATGCTTTTCCCCAAACAGTTTTTTTTTAATCGCCAATGCTCTTCGATAAGCCTGTTCCGCCTGTTGTAGTTCTCCTTTTGCCTGGAGAGAAGCAGCCAAATTATTGAGGTTAATCGCTACCTCGTAGTGTTCGCAACCCAACTGTTGTTCAAAAAAAGTAATCGCTTCTTCAAATAAAGCGATCGCTTCATCCCACTGATTCAGACCGTGTAAAATCGAACCCAGTGCAGCTCCATCGGCAATAGTTTCGGGGTGTTGCTTGCCTAAAAGTTCGACGTGGAGTTGGTAAGATTTGCGAGCTAGAGGTTCTGCTGCCGAGTAACGACGACGGGAATGCTCCAGCCCCGCTAGGTTATGGTAAATGGTCGCTACTTTTAAGTGATGCTCGCCGTACTGCTCGATGAATACCGACAATAGGCACTGATACAGTTGTTCGGCAGCGTCAAATTTACCCCAGTACTTGTAAACAATAGCCAGCTCGTTGACCAAGTTGTCCCACTGGGGCTGGTGGGTTAAACCTTGGGTTTCTGCTAGGTTAATCCCCCGTAGATAGATTTGTTCCGCTTGGGCGTAGTGTCCCAGAATGCGTTCGATTCTCCCCAGGTTGGCTAAAGAGGCTAACTCTAGGCAAACCCCAGTACTCAAAGAAAGTTGCTTCTTAGCTGTTTCCAGACTCTTGAGGGCAGTTCGCATACAAGTCAAAGCTTCCTCATAACGCGCCTGCGCCTCTAAGATAGTGGCTAGGCGATTTTGCCAACTAACTTGCGCTGGGAGGCTGGTAGAATTAGCTAAGGTCTGACTGCATAGGGCTTCAGCTTCATCATAGCGTTGCTCGGCCTGGAGGTGAGCGATCTGTTTGAGGTTAGAATTATGTTTTAGGTTGCCGTTCATGGTCTTAACTTTCCAATACTGAATCGATGGCTAAAGTCAGCTATTAAGTTCTGCAATACTCACTATCGTCTCGTTGTGGTTATTGTGAGTGGTTGAAGAGCCTCCACCCGCGATCGCTTCTAATTGAGCATGAGTGAGTTTTCCTTCCAGTTGAACCAAGGACTGGTTCTGGCTGGATTTTTCTAGTTGTTGTTTAGACATAACTACTTGTTTCCTTGTAATTCCAGCTTCGGCAACCGATGCCATAGAGATAATGCCTAAACTGAGTCCTGCTGTCAGGACTAATATTGGTAGATTGAGTTTCATAATTAATCACCATCCTTCATTGGTTGAGATTGGTCTTTTTCATCCTTATCCAGGAAAAAGCCGATCGAAAGACATATTGAGGATTAGTAACCTCGGCAAATCCTCAATTGAACTTCAAAATCATTGTCTACCTTTAGTTTGTAGTGGACGATAAAAAAGTACCAGGCAAGATGAAAAGTTAAGCAGACAACTTAAGCTCAACAATCAGAGAAAAAAATGTTGGGTTTTCTAGCGTCAACCCAACTTAATAGCTCAATTTAAGCTCGGCGATCGCTATAAAAAGAGTAAAGACAAAAAAAGCCTTTTCTTCCTTTCAACCTGCCGATCGTTTGTGACCTCTGACCAACAAAATAATGGCGAATGAAACTCCCCAATCAACTAAAGAATTAGAAGAGATGTTAAAGGTTATTGCAGCAGCAAGACTTGATTAGTCGATTAGCTTGTTATACCAAATCCTGTTTACATAGAATACTTATCGGTTAAATCGTCAAACCCTGTAGAGACGTAATATATTACGTCTCTACGAGCGATTTTTTGGTTGGTACTTTTTGGTAATCGGATTTGGTGTTACTATTGGCGATCTATAGATAGTGTCCCTCTACTCTGCTGATGCTTTTGTGGCTGTGACGATCGATGCGTCCATTGGCATGATTGCGGTACCAGAATCAGTGCAGAATTTCTGGAGCTTTTCCCGTGCCTCCTGCATGAGCTTTTGATAGCTCTCTGCATCGAGGGCAGATAGTCACTCAACGACCTATTTTTGCTCTAGTAGTCTGTCAACATTGATTTGAGGGATAAATATTAATAAGTATCTTCCCCTGCTTCCCCTGCTTCCCCTGCTTCCCTTGCTTCCCCCAACCCATCAATTAATTATTGACAGAGTACTAGCCGTATCTAACTATAGTTTGTAGCCGATTTGACGTAGTAGATTTTGACGCGCTTTGATATCTGCTTCGCTTTCTATCCCCTGGGGAGAAAAACCGTCTACTACTCCCAAAATTCCTCGTCCCTGTTCGGTTTCGGCAACAATTACTTCTACAGGGTTGGCTGTGGCACAGTAGATGTTACAAACTTCTGGACATTGCTTAATCGCATTGAGAAAGTTAATTGGGTAGGCTTCTTGAAGCAAGATAATAAAGCTATGTCCCGCACCCAATTGGTGGGCGTTTTTAGTTGCTAACTCTATTAGAGTCGGGTCGTTTCCTGTCTTGCGAATTAGACAGTCTCCCGATGCCTCGCAGAAAGCAAGACCAAACTTTACCTGAGATGAGATTCCCACCATTATTTCATGGAGGTCTTCTACAGTCTTGATAAAGTGAGTTTGTCCGATAATAATGTTTGTCCCTTCAGGAATTTCTATTGGGACTGACTTTAGTTCCATAAATTTTACTCCTAAACTCGTAACTATTCGTGATGCACTACATCTCTGGGTTCTCTTGGCTCGTCGGGAAGATTACGAGTCCGTCGATTTTTCAGCCACCCATCCACCGACCAAATATCCCAAGGATGAAGGATGTAAAGGGCAATAAATCCCGCCAAAACAGGTATTCCAGCTAAAAATAAATGATTGATAGCTTCACCAGAAGCCAATCCCCAAGGGTCTAATAGTTGTCGCCAGGTAGAAATGAAAGTTACTGCATTAATACCCAAGGCAATTCCATAGGTGATATAACGCAAAAATCCCACAATTAGTGCGATCGCTAGTAGGGTTTGCAAAATCGCTAAAATGGTCACGATCGCTCCAGATATCGGTATTTGGTAGAAGCTAGACCAAATCTGCTGTGTTGTCTGAGGAAGAAGGAATTTTTCTAATGCCCATAGTAAAAGAAATAAACCTAAAGACAGTCTTAAAATCAGTAGAGCAGTTGAAAAGCGACTTCTAAAACGAGTTGAAAATTTTACAGTCATAATAAGTCCTGAGATACCCTTACCTTTTAAGGTAGGGGAGGTTGCATGACACAAAACAAAATGGCTCGATGCCGACATGCGGCGTTTACACCCGTTGCCTTGGGTGAACCGAATCGCCTTTATTTGTTTTGTAATCCACTCTCTACGCAGTAAGGAATCTCGTCCTCCATGTGTTGTAAGTTAAAAATTGAATATCTTTGGGTAAGGCAGATTGAGTTAATCGCTTTCCCGTTTCTAAGGAATGAAGGCTAACAACTTTTCTATTAGGCTCTTTCTTTGTTGGTTTAACCATCTCTCCGCCGACATAAACCAAGCCCCATTTAGGATGTTTGACTATCGAACCACGCTTGAATCCAGCAGAAATAGTACCACCATATCTAGATCGTATATGTTGGCGTGCGTGTTCGAGCCTATGTAACTGGCGACGATGAAATCTTAGGGGAGTAACAACCAATAAATCTTTATTGCTAGGTTCTGTTTCTCCACCTACAGCAGAGTAGGCAAGAGTAAAGCTGTCTACACAATGAGCAGAAAATACCTCTGCCATTTTGTTCTTGCTTTTTTTCAAGCCTAATTGATTTCTCACTTCAGCAGTTTCGTGTCCAAGTAGTAACTTAACTGGTGCTATTTTCTGAAGTTCGTGATAGAACCAATCTTTTCCTACTTGGAGAGGTGAAAAGGTTTGACCCCATTTACCACTCCAAGCAGTAGCTTTGATGTCTTCAACTACGAAAACCGTAATCGGATAGATTTTGCTCAACCATTTAGCTATTCTGAGCTTCCATTGCCATCTAGCTTTGGTACTGGGAGCTAATCGGATTTTGTTCGCCAATCTATTCCACCTTGGCTGACGACATGGAGTTTTACGATTGCGTCTAGACCGACGCATTTCACGCCTAGTTTTAACGTGCGCCCTTACCCAATCAACAGCCTTGGCTTGAATATTTAAGTATTGATGGTTGGCACTACTGACTGTATAGCCTTCCATCTTAGAGCCTGGGTCGATCCCACAGGCAGAGGGCTGATAGTTTCTAGCACTTGGTTCTACATTCAAGCGAACGCAGAATATTCCCTTCTTCCAAAAGGGTGTAGCTTTCCCACTTTTAATCCACTTCGCTGCACGAACAGCAGTTGTTGGCATTAGTGGGATTTGATTTGAATCTACTACTGGTACTGTTTTTTGCATGGCGATAAGCCTGAATATGTACTTCCCTTCGCCACTGGCTAACACAGAGGATACAGACTAGGGAGGCATCCGTATCGTGCTTTAAGCTGCCACGCTCAGTTAACTCAGTTTAATTGGCTAGACACTCGTTTAATCAACCTCCACCGCTTGGCTTGCGGTCAATGTCAAGCCCACATCCTTTTGAGGTGTGGGTGTGTGACTTTTGATATCTCCATGATGATAATTGGTACTTTCTTTCCTCACATATCACCAGTAACTTCTGCGTCAGAAGCGATCGCCCTGAAAAATCGGCGCGTAATCTTACCCAATCTGGTTGGCTCTACCTCCTACTGCTACTTCGACGACAACGGTACGATCTAGTAAAGCCAATTCTACTTCCGTTCCAGTCGCTATCCCGCAATGTTAACTACATCGTCAACTCGACCGACAAGCCAAAAGTAGCCATCACGATCCTTACGCGCTCCATTTCCAGTAAAGTAGAAGTATTGTCCATCTTTGGGGGCGATCTTTGTCCAATAGCTACTCAGGTAACGCTCTGGATGATTATAAATGGTACGAATCATGCCAGGCCAAGGTTGTTTGATTACCAAATAACCAACCTGGTTGGCTGGGACGGGGTTGCCTTCTAAATCCACTACATCGGCAATAATGCCAGGAAAAGGAACGGTAGCCGAGCCAGGCTTGGTCGCAATTGCCCCTGGTAGGGGTGTTAGCATTGCTCCTCCAGTTTCAGTTTGCCACCAGGTATCGACAATCGGACAGCGACCCGCGCCAATTACGCGATGATACCACATCCAAACATCGGAGTTAATTGGTTCTCCTACCGTTCCTAAAAGCCTTAAAGAAGATAAATTTCTTGCCAATGGTAGCTTTTCACCAAAGGTCATCAACAGTCGGATTGTGGTGGGTGCAGTATAGAAAATGGTCACTCCATATTTTTCCACTACATCCCAAAGACAACCAGGATTGCCAGCATGAGGTACGCCTTCGTACATGACGGTAGTTGCACCATTAGATAGAGGGCCATAGATACCATAGCTGTGTCCTGTAATCCAACCGACATCGGCAGTACACCAAAAGACATCCGTATCCTTGAGGTCGAATGCCCATTTTGTAGTTATATGAGTATAAAGGCTATAACCCCCGACGGTGTGAACTACTCCTTTTGGTTTACCTGTCGTACCAGAAGTATAGAGAATAAACAAAGGATCTTCGCTGTCCATCGGTTCTGGGGGACAAACATAAGCAGCGCGATTTTGCAGATCGTGCCACCAGTAATCGCGGTCTGGCTGCATATAGATTCTTTGACCAGTGCGGATAACCACTAAGACACTTTCTACACTCGGTACTTCCCCATTAACTAAGGCTTTATCGACCTGTTTTTTTAGCGGGACAATTTGATTGTTTCTCCAACTACCATCGGCAGTAATCACCACTTTAGCTTGGGCATCGAGTAAACGATTCTTGACCGCTTCGGCACTAAAACCAGCAAAAATAACCGAATGGATTGCCCCAATTCTGGCACAGGCAAGCATGGCGATCGCTGCTTCGGGAATCATCGGTAAATAGATCCCCACGCGATCGCCTTTGGTGACTCCTAGTTGTTTGAGAACGTTTGCTATTTGACAGACTTCTTGATGTAACAAACCATAGGTATAGATGCGCGAGTCTCCTGGTTCCCCCCGCCAGACTAAAGCGGGGGTATTTTTGCTAGCAGTGGTCAAATGACGGTCGAGACAATTATGGGTAATATTGAGTTTGCCACCCACAAACCATCTTGCCTGGGGTGGTTGCCAGTCTAGTACCCGATTCCAAGTCTGAAACCATTGAAGTTGATTGGTTGCTAATTCTGCCCAAAAGCGTTCGGGGTTTTCCCTAGCGCGATCGTAAAGTTTACCGTACTCCTGCCTGCTTTTGATGTATGAAGCTTGAGAAAATTTAGTTGTAGGTTCAAACAGGCGTTGTTCTTGCAGGCTCGACTCTATGACAATTGAAGGCATAACTTCTATGTATTAACTAGGTAATTTAACTGACAATGGTTGATTCGCCACCAGCCAAAATCAAGGGGAAATGATGAGCATTGGGTGAATGCATAGCTTGGATGCCTAAATTAGCTCGATTGAGTACATCTGCATGGCTATAAACTACTCGACCCTGACTATCTAAAATTGATTGATTAAAATTAAAACCATTGAGGTTAAATGCCATCGAACTTACTCCGACTGCTGCACACCAGATACCGATAGTCGGTACGGCGGCTAAAAGGAAATGAAAAGCTCGATGATTGCGACTACCAAACCAAGGAATCAGCAATCTACCCAAGAATCCATAATGTCCCGCCAGGTAGTTATATGTCACCTCTTGTTGACCAAACTTATAACCCAAATCGGCAGACTCAGTTTCAGTAGTTGCCCGAATCAAGGTGGAAGTAACTAAAGAACCGTGTAAAGCTGCCAACAATGCCCCGCCAAATACCCCAGCAACGCCTAACATATGTAGCGGATTCATTAAAATATTGTGGTCGGCTTGAAACGCCAACATAAAGTGGAAAGTTCCCGCAATTCCTAAAGGTAGTCCTTCAGAAAAACTACCCTGACCTAGCGGATAAACCAGTAATACCGCTGTCGCTGCTGCTACTGGTGCAGAAAATGCTACTGCAATCCAGGGACGCAAACCTTCGCGATAGCTTAGTTCCCACTGTCTTCCTAAGTAACACCAAATACCAATAAGAAAGTGCAAGACAATCAATTGATAAGCCCCACCATTGTAAAGCCATTCATCTAAAGAACTAGCCTCCCAAATTGGATAAAAGTGTAATCCTACAGCAGCAGAAGTAGGAACAACCGCTGCGGTAATAATATTATTGCCACCTAATAAAGAACCAATGACAGGTTCGCGGATCCCATCTAGATCGACTCCAGGTGCAGCAATAAAAGCCAGAATAAAACAAACAGTTGCAGCCAAAAGTGTCGGAATCATTAGCACCCCAAACCAACCAATATAGATCCGATTATTGGTACTGGTAATCCAACGACAGAACTGTTCCCAAACTCCTAAAAATTCTGGTTCCGAACGTCGTCTAATAGTAGTATTCACGACTAGAATCCTCCTCTTCGATACTTTCTCAAATCAAGTTGAGTAGGGGAAATTCGCCAACTTCCCTTACAAATTATTAACTATCTGACAAATTGACTTTCACGACTTTCTTGGGAGAGTCTTCCAATTTAGCGAGAGTGAGAGTCAAAATACCATCTTTAAAGTCGGACTCGATCGCATCGGTATTAATTGCCATGGGTAAAGGAACAACCCGCTCAAACTTACCGTAGTGAAATTCGGAGTGGAAGTAATTTTTATCTCGGTCTTCTTCACTGGTTTCTGATTGATGTTCTCCCGAAATAGTGACCCGATCTTCACCAACTTCCACATCTAAATCTCGGACATCAATTCCAGGAATTGCAGCTTTGAGAATTAGTTCTTTATCTGTTTCCTTGATTTCTACTGCGGGAGTCCACATTCCGCCCATGTTGTGCAATCCCATCCAGTCATCACCGCCCACAGAAAGCATATCCTCAAACAAACGATCCATTTGTTTTCTCATGGAGCTTAATTCTCGAAATGGTTGCCATCTACTGACTGTCATAGCTAACCTCCATTTTGACATTCAATAGCTTTGAAGCTTTATGTTTAAATTAGAAAAATATTTTGAGGATGTTGTGAAGGTTGGCGATCGCCCAATTAGAAAAATTATCTACTCTCAATCATCATTATTCAGATTTGCCGAGATCAAGTTTCTCAATAAGTTCGAGATCCCAAAATGAAGCCTCTATTTTATGTCCATCGAGATCGCGGACAAAGCAACCATAGTAAGGTTCTCCGTAGTCAGGTCTTGCTCCTGGCGCACCGTCATCAATAGCTCCAGCGTCTATGGCTGCTTCATAAAAAGCATTGACAGCTTCTTTAGTCGGGGCAATAAAGCCAATATGTGTACCATTACCAACAGAAGCCATTTTTCCATCTATGGGAGTTTGAATCCAAAATTCTGGGTATTCTTTGCCATATGCCACTGCACCAGGATATTCCACGATCTTTTTACAGCCAAGAGTTGATAATACTCGGTCGTAAAAAGCAATTGCTCGCTCAAAATCATTCGTACCGAGGGAAATATGGGACAGAATACTGGGATTATCTTCCATTCGCTCGATCCTCCCTCGCTCTTGTCAAAGTGCGAATATTAGATTTTTCCTCAACTTAGATCGATTAAGCAGAACGAAGTAATACTCTGCGTTCATTTTCACTGATGGTTACAGTTTCCACGATTTCGCCAGTAACTTGAGTTCCGTCTTCTAAATTAATCGTCCATTGTTGTCCAGTAACCAGGATTGGACATTCACCTTTTATCTCTTCCCATTTTATAAAAACGCCATCTAAGAAATAATCGTAAATGCAAAAGTGTCTTTTTCTTTGTATGTTCTTATTATCCATAATTTTTTCTTTCCGATATAAACTAAATCAAGTTTTAGAGTACAGTCATTAGTCGTTAGTTAGCTCTAGCTTTTCCACTTGCCCTTTTCTCCATCTTCCCCCTGCTCCTCCATAAGTATCTAATTAACTACTTGACAGCTTATTTAGGCATAGATGGGGCATATAAACCTCTCCCTTTGGTGACTTCTCTCCAGCTTTCTGGGCTTATATTTGCCTTGTTCAAATTTGCTAGTTCTAAATTCGCCCCCTTCAAATTCGCGCCACTGAGATTTGACTCAATCAAAATAGCTTCATAGAGGTTTGCTCCAGAAAGGTTTGCCCCGACTAGATTTGCTCCCTGTAAGTTTGTTCCACTCAAGTCTGCTTTAACGAGGCTAACACTATTGAGATTGGCATTTTTGAGATTGGCTTCAGTGAGAATAGCCTCGAGCGATGCCCCGCTAAAATTGGCTCCTTTTAAAGATGCCCGTGAGAGATTTGCCTTATTCAGATTTGCCCCACTTAAATTACCACCATTAAGGGTGATTTCTTCTAAGTTGGCATTGGCTAGCTTCGCACCCCCTAAATTTGCCCCAATCAAATCAGCACCGCTAAGATTGGCATTGACCAAATAAGCAGCGCTAAGATTGGCACCAATCAAGTTGGCTTTACTCAAGTCTGCACCCGATAAATCGGCAGCACTCAGATTCGCACCAATTAGGTTGGCATTGTGTAAATTAATTTCTGCCAAATTAGCACGAGACAAACAAACGCCATTGAGATTTAGATTGGTAAAATCTCTACGTCCTGCTTTATATTCTTCTAATAACCTTGTTACGTCGATCATGGTTCTACTCCAAACTTCTAGCCTCCTAGCTTGCTGCTCTCAAGCGCGGGTTATCCAAGCTTCAAGAGATGTTCTGGCATTATCGTTCCTGTTAAATTTGCCCCTCGCAGATTGGCGTGAGTCGTAATTGCTTGACTCAGATCTGCATTTCTTAAATCTGCACCGTAGAGGTTTGCTCCTCTTAAGTCGGCCCCTTGCAAATTAGCTGCCATCAGGTTCGCTCCAGCTAAAATCGCCCCTTGAAGGTTGGCATTAGTTAGATTGGCTCTTTGTAACCAAGTACCAGTCAAAATAGCTTCGCTCAGCTTACTAGAGGATAGATTGGCTTCTTGAAGATTTGCACCACTAAAATTAACAGCGATCGCCATTGCGCCACTCAAGTCTGCTTGCTCTAGATTAGCTAAGACTAAAAATGCACCGCTGAGATTGGCGTGTCTCAGTACGGCGCAGGATAAATCGGCGCGAATTAGATTGACTCCGCTAAGTTTGGCTTCGGTCAAATTGGCTTTACTTAGCTCGGCGTTGCTAAAGTCGCGATCGCCAGAAGCGTATTGTTGTAGTAAAGTTTCTACATTCATTCTTTAGTTAGTTGCTAGTAGGGTCGATGTTTAAATCGCCCGTACAGTAGTCAATGGCTACTGGACTTTCACAACTTCCTCAAATTATTGATTTAAAAATATGAATGTAGATCTATTGGAGATGGTTGTTGCTTTGCAAGTATGAGAGTTCACTATCTACTTTTAATATATGCTCGATTGTCTGGCAAGCGAACTTTTACGATACAAAAAGTCATCATCTCTAAACAACACCAGTGAATTAAAAGCGATCGCCCCAATTCAAACCCCAGACGACAGTATTTATGTATTAACCAAGCTAAACAATTATTTTATTGAAGTATCAAAGCAATGAAAAAACCAAGTCTAAAAGCATATCTCGATTTGATTCAAGAATTACTCAGTTGTCCCCAAGGAGAAGAGTGGATCTTGCTACGTCAGTATGGGGAATTAGTCAATTTAGGACTAGTCGAAGTGATGGAACAAGTTGCCAATCACTTTGCTCTGGAAGGGAAAACTAAGGCAGCAAAGTATTTGCACAATTGGGCGGGAAAACTGCATCATATTTTGACAGAAAGTGTTTCGACTACAGAAGATAGTAACGATAAAACCCATGCTTATCTGGAACTGATCCAAGCTTTATTAGATTGTCCCGAAGGTTTAGAACGAGAAATTCTGGCTGCCAACCGAGATTTAATCGATCCTGAGTTAGTGAGAATCATGAAACAAGTTGCCGAGCAAACGGCCCAGAGCGATCGCGAAATTGCCGAATATCTAAAGGATCTAGCAGCAGATTTAAATCGAAATTGGCTCAAACATCACGAATTTGAACCGACTTTTAAACAAGAAATTGCTCCCGATCCTTGGTTAGATGAGGATTCCCCGTCACCTGTTGCAGCGGTAACAGTAACTCCTGCCGAAAATAACAAGAATGAAACCATAGCCGATCGAGAAACCGAACCCTCCCTAGCATTACCCTCTCCACCACCAGTAGAAAAAGATGAACAATTGCGACTGCTAACCAAAATAGCCGACTCTCTAGTGAAATTAGAAACTATTTTAGCTTCCAGGCTACAACCCCCAAATCCCCTTTGGTATATGGATATCCTCGAAAAAGCTGAGGCAGCAAACTGGATTTTAACCACCGATGAAGTAGAACAGCTAATTGGCGTTAAACCTCATTGTCATCAAGACGAAACTGATTATCATCGAGGTAGTTGGGTATTTACCAAAGTAGGTAAAGTAGGCGTACAGGCTGGCTGGAAAGTTAAAAAAATGCAAGATGGTTAGTGGTTAGTGGTTAGTGGTTAGTGGTTAGTGGTTAGTGGTTAGTGGTTAGTGGTTAGTGGTTAGTGGTTAGTGGTTAGTGGTTAGTGGTTAGTGGTTGCTTCTTCCCCATCTCCCCCATCTCCCCCTGCTTCACCTACTTCCCCTGCTCCTCTCTTAAACTTTCACAAGTTCCTCAGATTATTTTTCTAGAACAGTAGATGTAGATCGAAACTGAGATAAAAACCCGACTGCAAGTCTGCGAAGAGCTATCTACTTGTGAATTATTTTCTGTGACTTAGTGATGGAACTTTTAAAATACAAAAAGTCAACAGATCCACCATCTGTAGAGAAACCGCAGAAGTCAAAACCAAACCCCTGGTTAATCGGCTTAATAATTGTCGCTCTGGGTGGAGGAATAAGTTATTGGTATGCTGCACGGCTAAACACGCCAACTGTCGAACCCGAACCAATTACTAACTATGTACCCGTAGCGGTGACAGCTTTAGGTAGACTAGAACCACAGGGAGAGGTGATTAAACTCTCGGTAGCCAATGCTCAAGACAGTCGCGTTAACGAATTATTAGTAGCAGAAGGCGATCGCGTTACCGCAGGACAACTAATCGCTACTCTTCAAGGTTTAGACCAAAAACAGGCAGAATTAGCAGCAGCAAAACAAAATGTAGCGGTATATCAGGCTAAACTAGAAAAAGTACGGGCAGGCGAGGCAAAAAGTGCGGAAATTATCGCCCAACAAGCCAATATTGCTCGTTTACAGGCTCAATTACGCAATGAAACTCTAGAAAGAGAAGCAGCAATTGCCGATGCCTACGCTGAATTTATCAATGCCGAAACTAACTACAATCGCTTTCAAAACCTTTATCTAGAAGGAGCGGTGAGTAGATCTCAAAGGGACGATCGCCGAGAAATGTATCAACGAGCGCAAGCCAGACTAGAGCAAGCATGGGCGAGATTTGATAATACGATTGCCAGCTTACAAAAACAGATCGAGCGAGAACGAGCAATTTTAAACCAACTTAGAGAAGTACGTCCTGTAGACTTAGCCGAAGCTCAAGCAGAAGTCGATTATGCGATCGCGCAAGTAAAGCAAATTGAATCAGAACTAGAAGATTACTACGTGCGCGTACCGATAGCTGGGCAAATTCTCAAGATTAATACTCTCGTCGGAGAACAGGTTGACACCAGTCAAGGCATTGTCGAGTTAGGCAAAACCGATCGAATGTATGCGATCGCCGAAGTCTATGAAACCGATGTCGGTAGGGTTAAAGTCGGACAAAAAGCCACAGTAATTAGCGAACACGGAGGCTTTGCAGGGAAATTACAGGGAACAGTAGACCATATCGGCTTACAAATCAAAAAACAAGATATCTTAGAATCCGATCCTGCTGCGGACAAGGATGCCCGTGTCGTAGAAGTCAAAGTGCGTCTTGACCCCCAAGATAGCGAAAAAGTTGCAGGATTAACTAATTTACAGGTCAGAGTAAAGATTGATTTAGGTACTAGTCAATAACCAATAACCAATATGCGAAGCGGCTTGCACTTGTCGCATTGAGTGTATCCTTTAGGATGACAAATGACCAATGACTATCAAAACTCTACTAAAAAGATTCAATAAAGAACCCCCTTTAGGTTGGGCCCAACTCCGCAATCAAAAAGTTCGCCTGTTAGTAGCTCTAATCGCCATTGCTTCTGCCGATATTATGATTTTTACCATGCAGGGGTTTAGGATGAGTATGTTTGGCGGTGCGACCAACCTTCACAAGCAACTTCGCGGAGATTTATTTCTAGTCAGTAACCGTGCGGAATTTCTCGGTGATGGTCAAACCTTCGATCGCCGTCATTTATATCAAGCCGAAGCAATTGATGGCGTGTCATCGGCTAATCCTCTGTACTTTTCTTTTGGCAACTGGGTCAATCCTTGGAACAATAAAATAACCAGTGTCGGCGTAATTGCTTTCGATCCCGTCCGTCCAATAATTAATTCGCCAGAAATAGACAGACAGCTAGAACAAATCAAACTGCCCAATACTGTCTTATTTGACAGCCTATCCCTCCCCAAATTGGGTTCTGTACCCGAATCTTTTATTCAGGGAAAAACCGTTACTACTGAAATATCGGGACACAGAGTTAGGGTTGGCGGTATTTTTACTCTGGGTAGCACGATTTTTATCGACGGACATATTATTACGAGTGATTGGAATTACTTGCGTCTGTTTGGTTCGGATAGCATCGATCGGCCCAAAGTCGGCATTCTCATGCTCGAACCAGATGCAGATTTGGCAACGGTAAAGAATAATCTTCAGGCATATTTACCCCAGGATGTTGAAGCAATGACCCATCAAGAATTTATTAAATCTGAGGAGGACTATTGGGCTGAAGTTCCTGGTGGCATTTTGTTTAACTTTGGTGTTGTGATGGGATTTTTTACTGGGGTGGTGATTGTTTATGAAGTATTACACGCGGATGTTAACGACCATTTAGCCGAGTATGCCACCCTGAAAGCGATGGGCTATTCAGATAAGAATCTGTTGATGGTTGTTTTCCAAGAAGGAATTATTCTTGGCGTATTAGGCTTTATTCCTGGATTTATTGGTTCGCTAGGAATCTATACCCTACTTGGATATTTGACCCGCATTCCCTTGCCGATGCGATTTGATGTTGTCTCGCAAGTATTTATTATTACCATTTTGATGTGTTTGATTTCGGCGGCGATCGCCATGCGCAAACTCCAATCTGCTGACCCAGCCGATGTATTTTAGTCCCTGGATTTTCTCATCCCTACTAACTACTCAAAAAGGCAAAGCAAGCTATGAAAATTCCTTCAGTCACAACCATACTGAAAAAATTTACCAAAGAACCCCCATTAGGTTGGGCGCAACTCAGCCATCAAAAAGTCCGCATGATTGTTGCTTTGTCTGGCATTGCCTTTGCCGATATTTTGATCTTTATGCAGCTTGGGTTTTATACTAGCATGTTTGGCGGTATCACTCGCATTCACGAACATCTCAATGGAGATTTATTTTTAGTGAGTGCTAGGGCTAAAACTCTCGTTGATGGTCAAAATTTTTCCCATCGTTATCTGTATCAAGCTGCTGCTATAGATGGAATTACTTCGGCTAGTCCTTTTTATTATTCTAATGCTGGCTGGATTAATCCTTGGGAAAAGAAAGTAACTAACGTAGCGATTTTGGCTTTCGATCCCGCTCATCCTGTCTTAGATTTGCCAGAAGTCAACCAACAGCTAGAACAAATTAAACTACCAGATAAGGTATTGGTCGATCGCCTAGCCCGACCAGATTTAGGACCAATTGAAGAAACTTTTGAGCAAGGAAAACCAATTACTACAGAGATGTCGGAGCGCAGAATTAGCGTTGGGGGGATGTTTACTCTAGGTAGTACGCTCTGGGTTGAAGGTTATTTGATAACTAGCGATTGGAATTATCTGCGTTTGTACGGTAAAGATAGTATCGATAATGTAACAGTTGGCGTACTAAAAGTTGAAACTGGTGCAGAGGTAGAGACAGTCAAGCAAAAAGTCAGAGCTACCTTGCCTGGTGACGTTGCAGTAATGACTCACGAAGAATTTATTGCTGCCGAAAAAGATTTTTATCAAGACCATCCCGCAGGAACGATCTTTAACTTTGGGGTAATGATGGGTTTTGTAGTTGGGGTAGTAATTGTCTATCAGGTATTATTTGCCGATGTTAACGATCATTTAGCAGAATACGCCACCCTCAAAGCGATAGGTTATCCCGATAAAAGCTTGCTGGCGGTAGTTTTTCAAGAAGCAATCATTCTGGCTGTATTGGGTTTTATTCCCGGTTTTGGCGTTTCTATCGGTATGTATGGTCTGCTAGAAGCTTTAACCACAATGCCTCTAGCCATGCAATCTGATGTAGCTTTGAGAGTATTTTTCCTCACAGTTACGATGTGTCTTGCTTCTGGTGCGATCGCCATGCGCAAACTACAATCTGCCGATCCAGCAGATGTATTTTAGTTAGTTGTTAGCCTGTAAAAAAGCTGTGTTGCACTTAGCACATAAGATGAAAAAGTTTCTATAAAGGGATTGAAATAGGAGGTAGATATAATGGACTGGGCAACAATAGCTGCAATAGCTACAGCAGTAGCAGCAGTGATAGGCATTTGGGGGACACTAAAAGGTCAGAAAATTTTTAGGATTCTTCCTCACTACTTCAAAATTATCTTTCATGTCTTTATCCTTCCCTCTCCAAAGGGAGTTGATTATACTCAATTGCGTAAATTCTTGGCTGTTGGGAATTGGAAAGAAGCAGATTTTGAAACAAGTAAAGTAATACTTAGAGCTGCTGGTCGATCCTATGAAAAACACCTAAAAGCCATAGATATTGAAAAATTTTCTTATGAAGACTTGCGTACTATTGATTCGCTATGGATATTTTACAGCCGTGGTCTTTTTGGATTCAGCATTCAAAAACGTATCTATCAAGCCCTAGGAGGTACTGAAGATTTCAATGACGAAATATGGAAGAAGTTCTGTGAACGTGTAGGTTGGCGTAAACAAGCTTGGGTTCAAGAACAAGAATATTGGATGTCCTATGAAGAACTCGATTTTTCTCTAAATGCCCCCAAAGGTCATCTGCCTTGGGCCGGTTGGGGAGGAGGAGATTGGACTGGTGGCTATGGACATAAATTCATTTCACACCCTGCTCTATGATAACTCTACATTACTCTAGACCTGTTGATTGTAAGTTCAAGCTAACATTTCGTTGGTATGGCGATAGGGGAGTTATCGGTAGAAGTTTAAGTTTACTCGCCGTCGCACAACTCCACCATTAATCCATCGATTTTCAAGTATCAAATAACTACTCAAAAAGGCAAAGCAAGCCATGAAACTCCCTTCAGTCAAAATTCTACTAAAAAAATTTACTAAAGAACCCCCTCTGGGTTGGGCGCAACTGTCTCATCAAAAAATCCGCATGATTGTAGCCTTGTCGGGAATTGCCTTTGCGGACATCCTAATTTTTATGCAACTTGGCTTTTATAACAGTATTTTTGGCGGTGTGACTCGCATTCACGAACATCTCAATGGAGATTTATTTTTAGTGAGTGCTAGGGCGAAAACTCTCATTGATGGTCAAAATTTTTCCCATCGTCATCTCTATCAAGCTGCTGCTGTCGAGGGAATTACTTCGGCTATTCCTTTTTATTATTCTAATGCTGGCTGGATTAATCCTTGGGAAAAGAAAGTAACTAGCGTAGCAATTTTAGCTTTCGATCCCGCTCGTCCCGTGCTAGATTTACCCGATGTCAACCAACAGCTAGAACAAATCAAACTACCAGATAAAGTTTTAGTCGATCGCCTCGCCCGACCAGATTTGGGGCCAATTGCCGAAACTTTGGCGCAAGGAAAATCAGTTACTACAGAGATCTCGCAGCGCAGAATTAGCGTTGGGGGGATGTTTACTTTGGGTACTACGCTGTTTACTGAAGGCTATCTGATAACTAGCGATTGGAATTATTTACGTTTGTACGGTGCTGATAGCATCGATAATATAACAGTTGGCGTACTAAAAGTTGAAACGGGTGCAGAGGTAGAGACAGTCAAGCAAAAAGTCAGAGCTACCTTGCCTGGTGACGTTGCAGTAATGACTCACGAAGAATTTATTGCCGCCGAAAAAGATCATTGGGACAAAAACCATCCAGCAGGAACAATCTTTAACTTTGGAGTGGTGATGGGTTTTGTCGTGGGAGTGGTAATTGTTTATCAAGTTTTATTTGCTGATGTTAACGACCACCTATCTGAATACGCCACCCTCAAAGCGATGGGTTATCCCGATAAAAGCTTGCTGGCGGTAGTTTTTCAAGAAGCAATTATTTTGGCTGTACTGGGTTTTATTCCTGGTTTTGGGGTTTCTATTGGTATGTATGGCTTACTAGAAGCTTTAACCCAAATGCCACTAGCTATGCAATCTGATGTCGCTTTGAGAGTATTTTTCCTTACCGTTACTATGTGTTTGGCTTCTGGCGCGATCGCGATTCGTAAGCTGCAAGCTGCCGATCCGGCGGAAGTATTTTAGTTCGTCGTAGGGGCGGTTCCCTAAAGGACTCGCTGCGCATCGCGGTATCCGTGATAGACGCTTCGCGCGAACCGCCCGTACAGTAGTTAGTGGGCGATCATAAATATCATATCTATATGAGATCTATGGAGAAAAGATGATGAAACAATGGTATGAAGAATTATTTGAAAACTATGCCTTGAAATACGATCGCGAAAGTTTCGTTCAAGGCACAATCGGAGAATGTGATTTTATCGAACGAGAAATCAACTATGATAAAACTACCCAAATCTTAGATATTGGATGTGGCACAGGAAGGCATTCAATTGAACTAGCAACAAGAGGATATACTGTTACGGGAATAGATCTATCAGAATCTCAATTAACCAGGGCAAAAGAGAAAGCATCCGCACGGAATTTATCAATTAATTTTGAAAAGCATGATGCGAGAAAACTTACTTTTGTTAATGAATTCGATCTGGTAATTATGCTTTGTGAGGGAGCTTTTTCCTTAATGGAAACCGATGAGATGAATTTTCAAATTCTTCGCAATGCCAGCAACGCTTTGAAGGCAGAAGGAAAATTAATATTTACCACCTTAAACGGATTATTTCCTTTATTTCATTCTGTTAAAGAATTTCTCGCTTCGGCAACCAAAGAAGGAAATGCGCAATATAGTAATAACTCATTTGATTTAATGACGTTTCGCGATCGCGGTATGCTCCAGATTGAGGACGATTTCGGCAACAAAAAAGAACTCGAATGTAACGAACGCTATTATGTTCC
>JASJEI010000142.1 GCA_030064795.1 Pleurocapsa sp. MO_226.B13
TTGGACTTTGGACAAAAGAAAAATTATTTGCGTAATATTTACGCAAATAATTAGTTAATAATTTAGAGGTCGTCAGTCTGGATATTGAGATGAAAGTTTTAATCGTGTTTTAATCAGGGTAATCGCATCTTAATCGAGTTCTCAAATTGCTGTAAACTGACCTAAAATTTGACTACACAATTTAGATTCTGCCCTGAACAAAGCTCCAGGATTGAGTATGTTTGTGCCAGCCCTGCACTCATTTTCATAGGGGGCTTGACCGGTTCAGTTAAGTAGGTAGGCGAAATAATTTATAAAACCTGAGTGTTGAATTTTTCCCCTACACCCGAGAGAAAACGGGCGCCAAAGTCAGTAGAGCGAAAAATCATTTTGGTTCAGGCGATCGCTACTTTAAGAAACTGTTTAATTCCTCCTTGCTTACCTCGCCTAATTGCTGGCATAGCTAAAGGTATATCTAAAGCTTTTAGCCAGCGAATAACTGCTTTTGCTAAAAAATTCTGGCTCTAAATAAAGTCTTTTTACTTTGATTTTCCAACTAGATAATTCTGCCAAAAGACAAGGAACGAATACATACTTTAGTATCTTGCCATCTAACACCTCTAATAGCTAAAGTGACCCTTTTTCCTTTTTTTAGGATAAATATACTAGCCAGCCCCCCAAAGTGGGGAGGATTTTGTCCAAGCCTGTCCGACTTGGTCATAGTTTATTTGAGCCCCTACACCCCAACCCCTAAACCCTATTATCACCATTTTCTATTTAATTACACCCACCTACTTAGCTCATCACCTCCTCAAACTAGTCGTTATCAGTCTCATATCTATCTAGCCCCCCTTCAGTCAACAGCACTGGCGGCCAAGATTTTCATCAGGAAGTCATTGTCCATGCCTGCCTTATAACGCTTCATCTTTAGACTCTGCCTAGAGGGTTCTCGCTTCAGTAAATTGACACTCAAACGACGCAAAAGTCCTAGATTTTCCGCAGCATACCCCTGACGAATCCGACTGGCGTCTTCGTTGAAGGTGACATCAAGCACCCAGTGCAGGCTATTCTCAATGCTCCAATGGGACCGAATCACCCGGTTGTGTCGCTGGGCATCCGCTTCCAAGCTACTGATGTAGAACCGAACCTTCCTCGTCGTTTTATTCCATAATTGTCGCTGACTCCGGACCATCACGACAGTAGTTAAACCAAGCCACTGACTTTGTCGATGCAACGGCGGTAATTGACTTACCGGCACCGCCCAACAGCAACGTGTTTCTATCCGGTGATGCCCGGTCTCCAACGTTTCATGGTAGCTGTACTCGATTCCCTGCCAATTCTGGGCTTGAGCTTGCTTGAACCAATCTTCTACCTGCTGGCTGAGCTTACCTTGGTTGCCTTTGAGGGCCAGCACATATTCTCCTTCAGCCTGCTTGATTTGGGCGGCAATCTGCAGTTGGGTGCCCATAGCATCAAGCGTTACCACTGCTCCCTTCAGGTTGAGCAACTTCAGCACTAGAGGCACTGCGGTAATTTCATTCGACTTGCCATCCACTTTTTGTTGGGCCAGCACCAATCCATGCTCACTACTCCAGGCACTCACACTATGCAACGCTTTGAGTTGGCCTTCCCGGTCATAAGAGCCTTTGGCTGTCTTGCCATCGATATGAATCAGTTCGATGTTCAATTTCTCGGTGATGCTGCTCACCCAAGCTAGAAAGCTGTTCTCTAGCTCCTGCGGCTCAAGCATGCCCAACACACGACCAAAGGTATCGTGCGATGGAATCCCATGGGGTAAGTCTAAAAACGTCTCTAGCCATGGCTGCTTGGCTTTTCCGTAGGTTTCGATGGCGGTAAACCCATCCGCTCCTGAGAGCACTGCCAAAACCGCAATCGTGACAATCGACATCAAGCTATGATCTTTTGTCCGCTCCACTCTGGGGTCCTGCAGATGCTGAAAATGCTTGAGAACACTCTTTTTCAGGATCTTAGCTTCTTGTTCCTGTTGAGGTTTTAGAACGAGCTTGCCAAAGCCTTTCGCCATGATGAATTACCGAGAAATATAAACCTTCAGCTTAACCGCTTGCGCTCATCCGAGACAACCTCGACGGTAGAAAAGACTTTGACCCATGAATTCCAGCGCTTGTCAAGTACAATTTATACCAAATAAGATGCGATTACCCTGGATGTGAGATGTTTTTTGGCTAGTTTTTCTTCAATTTTTCCCTGATTATCTAATAACCAATCTAGTGCATAATATAATTCATCTTCTGTGGCTGTTTCTAGGTTTAATAATTGTCCTAAGCTGTGACTACAAGTCTTCGGGTTAAATCCTCGACAAGTGGCTAATTTCGACTTCGGATTGATAATTCTGGCAATAATCATTGCGATTACCAGATTCTTTTGACGAGATGAACGTGGACTGATTATTTTTGATAATCCCAGGCGAGAGATTGTTTCTAAAATTGCTGCTACATGACCGTGTGGTAAGCTTCTTATTATTTCAAAATTTGATGGTATTGCCGATTCAATAGATACTTTTGCTCCCTTCAATACCATTTTCATGTTGTCAACAACATCATCTGGCAATTTTGATAGATTTGCCAGGGTTCTTTTCTTGATGCGATCGCCCTCTCGATAGGATTCTCTCAAGAGGACTGCTGGAGGTGAATTTCTATTAGGAACTCTTTCTATATACATGACTACTATTGTCCCAGATTTCTCTTCTACGGTATCTTAAGAAATATAACAATTTACATGGGTACAGAGAATGAGGCAAAATTGTGTATTCCTTACTCCGCAAGAGGTTCAGATGGGTATTAGTATTTTTGTATAGGGAAGTTCAGCTATACGATGACACCTTGAGACTGCTTAACCTAGATGCTATCTATGATGGTTATATTGCGGAAAATCCCACCCAAGAAAGATTTTTAGATACTCTAATAACCTTGGAACGAGAGGTTTTTAGAGTTGAAACCCCCCGACCGAAAAATATGCGACTAGCTCAAGTCAAAATTGGAGAACTGATTAATCTCAAAGACTATCTTGATGACTATTGTCAAGATAAAGACGCAACAGTCAAGAAAATAACCCAACAAGTTCAACAAATTGTGCAAACGAATGTCTTGTCTCTGAGTCGCGACATACATCCCTCCAAGTTAACTTTTTAACCCGACTGCACCGTCAGGAAAACACTATTTCTCCACAAACCATTGATAGTAAAGATTATCGGGGTCTGCTTGTAAGACTCGAGCCAGCAAATTCCACCAGCGATCGCCCTGGCCCTGATAGGCAGCTAACCCTGCTTGATAGAAATTCCAAAGCTGATACTGCTCTCGCTCGATATCTGAATTCCAAGGGTCATCTTCCGCTAAGGGAACGGGTTTATGACTTGCCATCACTCTGGGTAACACCCTAGAAAATTCTCCCGATCGCAACCAGCCAGCATATTCAATTAGGGGGCGATCGTCGGTAACAGGAGGAGCATCTCCCACATAATGTTCTAATCCTGCGCGATCGGTCACATAGGTCGCCAGCAAAGCTTGGGGTGAATCGATCCCTACTGCGGCTAAGGCTGCTTGTACAGTTGGTTGATAGTAGCGATCGCTGATTTGCTCATGATTAAGTTCTAGAGGATTTTGGGAACCGATGACCATCATCTCATGGAGTTCCGTACTCCAGAGAGAAACGTAGGGAAAGGTATCTAACAAACTGCGCACGAGCGATCGCGAATCTTCGTCATTTTGGGTAGCTAAAGGCCACCACTGAGCTAGTAAACCATTTGGTGCTAACTTGGCTTTACAGAGTTCGTAGAAATCTTGGGAGTAGAGATTCACCACCCCTGAAGCTGAAGGTGGTGGAGGTTCGAGGGTAATCAGATCGAATTCTTCTTTAGTTCGCAGCAGTTCGTGGCGACCATCACTCACCTGAACAGTCAGGCGTGAGTCGTGGGTCAGATCGAAATTACCATTAAAACTGCTTGCTGCCTCTACCACGGCAGGTAATAACTCAACTGCAACTCGCTTTTCTAGGTCAGGATAGGTCAATAACGATCCACTGGTAATGCCAGAACCTAACCCGACAACCATAGCCGAACGAGGTTCTCCTGGATGAATCAGCAAGGGCAACAAAGCCTGTAAGCGCATATAGCGAAGGGAAGGCATGGCATCCCCCGTATTGGAGACTCCTTGGATATAAAGCCGATGAAATGAACCGTGACTGGTAGGCTGTTCCACTACAGCCACCGTTGCACCAGCACTTTCTTGGTAAAAAACCAGTTCTCCCCGATGCTGAGTGGTAAGTAACTGGGCAAATTTATCGCTTGGGGCAAGGGTACTTAAACCGATGAAACCGATCGCTGCCAAGCCTGTAGTAAGTCTCAAAACAGGACGCTTTATTTCTCGCAGGATGGCGATCGCTCCCAACACTATAGCAATAGCTGTTAGAACTGCCAAACTATGAACTAGACCCAGGCGAGGAATCAGCACAAAACCAGTGACACCAGTGCCGATAATTCCTCCTACAGTATTAAGGGCAGTAACCAATCCTGCATCACTGCCAAGGCGATCGCTTCTAACTGCCAGACGAATTGCCAGGGGATAAGCAGCACCTAAAAGAATCGTTGGTAGCAGCACAAAAACTATAGCGGCAATGGTAAAAGAGGTTAATTTAACTGCCATAGTGTTGTGAAATAGCTGACCCGCAAACCGACCCAAGTAATATTGAACCCACAGCAGCCAAGTATCAATACAAGTGACAATTACTAGCGCACTAATCCCAGCTCCAGCTAGCAAGATCCCAAAAATTTGCCAAGGATGGCGGATGCGGTCTGCCCAATAGGCATAAAGCCAACTTCCCAGGGTTAACCCCAGCAAATAGGTTGCCAGTACGACCGTAAAAGCATAGGTTCGAGTACTCAAAAACTGCACGATCGCCTGAGTCCAAATGACTTCGTAGCCCAGTGCTAAACCTCCCGCTAGGGTATAAATTGCTAGAGCCAAGGGGACATAATTCTTCTCAACTGAAGATTTTGGCTGCTTAAGAGCAATCGGTTTTACATTCTGCTGCACCAACCAAGCTGCGAGAGCTAATCCTAAATTAATCATGGCAGCAACCCAAGCGGTTCTTTGTAAACCAAAGTGGGGAATCAAGTAGAATGAAGTCGCCAAAGTGCCAGCGATCGCTCCAGCCGTATTAGCAGCATAAAGCAGACCAGAAGTTTTACCCACTAAGCTTGCTTCGGGTTGACAAGCCCGAAACAGAACCACCAAAGTTCCCCCCATCAAAGTTGCGGGGAGTCCTACTAGTAAAAAGGGTAACAACCAGGCTAATAAACCCACCCGATCTTGAAAGAAAACAAATGGTCGATCTGTACCAGCCAAAAGCCCTGTAGCACCTACTCCAGCAACTGCAATGCCAATTTCCAGCCAGACATAAAGCTGCCAGGGATTGGTGGCTCGATCTGCCCGACGACCAAACCAGAAGTTACCTAGTGCTAAACCTGCAAAAAAAGCACTCACACCAATGGTGACGGCATAAACATCCACTCCCACCACCAGAGCCAATTGTTTAACCCATAGAGTTTGATAGATTAGGGCTGCTAACCCTGAGAAAAAAAGTAGGGCGATCGCAGTTGCTGATAATTTCATAGAAAAAATGGAGTATTATAGGCCAAATATAGTTGCTGAACTAGGGTATGAAAAGCAAATTCACAACCTTTTTTTTACCAGATCGAGTGTAAAGTAGCGTATCATGTTCATAGGTAACATAGTTAAACTCATGAATCCATCACAAACAACACCCATTCAAACTGAAGTGCCTATCAGCCTGATAAATCAGGCTCAAAAGTTGGTTGATGCAGGATGGTTTCGAGATTTAGATGAAATTGTTCTGGATGCTCTGCGTCGTTTTTTAGATTCCCATCAAGAAGAGTTGATAGAGGATTTTGTTCGTCAAGATGTGGAGTGGGGTTTATCGGGTGACGAGTAAATCACCTTTGAGCATTATTTGTGATGCTGGCCCATTGATTCATCTTGATGAACTCAAAGTTACTTCGTTGCTGAATGATTTTCACTAGGTTATAGTGCCTGCTCAGGTATGGCAAGAGGTTAATGTTCATCGACCTAGCATTTGGGAACAATCTGATTTTAGCTGCCAAAAGATTGAGATATCTATTTCATCAGATTCTACTTTTCAAGCACTTGTGCGAACATTTTCTCTGGATTTAAGAGAGCAATCTGCTTTGAGTTTGATGCAACAGTATCCTCAAGCAATCTTTTTGACCGACGATGCAGCAGCTCGATTAGCAGCAAATGCATTAGGATTGAGGGTTCATGGGACAATTGGCATTCTACTGCGGGCAATTCGTCGACAACAGCTTACTCGTTCTGAAGTATTAGAGATTTTGCAAAACTTGCCGAGTCAATCTACCCTTCACATCAAGACTAGTCTACTTAACGAAATTATGGATCGTTTGAAAGAAAGCAGATAATCAGATAGCGTTCTTAATCGCAGTCAAATTAGCGATCGCAGTTGCAGATGATTTCATAGGACAAATAGAGTATTTTAGGCTAGATGTAGTTGCTGATACCAATTCTCAAAAGTCACTGGAGACTTGATTTCAAACCAAAAATCATGACTCAAAATTACTAGCTGTCCCTTTTCTTATCCCGAACTCAGGTTATCCTATTTCCAGAACGCTTTACTGAGTAACGAAAAACGGCTTAGCACAAAAATCAGAACACTCTCCGGTGTCTCATTTATGTTGTCACACAGAGATAAGACGCCTTGTATTGAAGTCCAAAACTGGATCTTGCCCCCTCTGACTCCACCTTACGGAGTCAGAGGGCTGCATTGTGTCAACAGATTTATTATTTAATATCGATAGTCACCTTCTCAACCGTACCTGTGAACTTAAATGGTGGCTTGTAGGCCGTGCTGACTGGAGCCTGCAAATCCTTGCCAAAGTCCATTGATTCGACACTAAATCGACCTGGGACAGTCTTAGGAATCTTGCCCTGACCAACCTTGCGATTGTTGACGTACAGAGTGCCGATACCGCCTTTGCCAGGACCGCCACCGTCGTACTTGAAGTCATAGCGAATGTTGACCTTGCCAGCCGGTAACGGTTGGCTCGAGGTAATCGAGGTGCGTTCTATATCAAACCAGTTGTAGTCGAAGGCTAACTTGTCATCTTTCACATAGAGGGTAAAACCACCCGTTGTACCTCCTTCGGATAAGATGACCCCCTCAGCTCCACCTTTGGGAATTACCAAGTCAGCGGTGATACTGTGGGAGCCGTTTTTGAGATTGGGGGCACTCCCCTCCGGAATTGATGGCATACCGCTACCAAATTCCAGATGTTCGCGACCAGTATAGAAACTGGGGCGGAAGGTGGTGTCTAGCCGTCCAGCGAAACGATCGTCTAGAGGGAAGACGTTATACTTCTTGCCCTCTTCTAGAAACAGATCCTGTAGCTCTTTCAGCTTCTGTGGATTTTGTTCTGATAAATCTGTGGACTGGGTAAAGTCCTGGGTCAGGTCAAACAGTTCCCACTGGTCTTTGTCAAACGGAACCGTTCCCCCCGTTTCCCAGGGCATGCGGTTATGGAAGGCAGACGCCATCATGCCATCTTTATAGATGGCTCGGTGACCAAACATCTCAAAGTACTGAGTCTCGTGCCGACCGGGGGTATTTTCTGCCCCCGTTTTAAAGGTATAGACCAAGCTGGTGCCTTCTATCGGCTTCTGGTCAATGCCGTTGTAAACCGTGGGCTCTGGAATACCTGCTGCTTCCAGAATCGTGGGAGCAACATCAATCACATGGCTAAATTGAGGTCGCAATCCACCTTTTTCCTTAATTTTGTCAGGCCAGGAAATTACAGTGCCATTGCGGGTGCCACCAAAGTGAGAGGCCACCTGTTTGGTCCAACGAAAGGGGCTGTCAGTTGCCCAAGCCCAACTTACGGCAAAGTGGGGAGAGGTATCAGGACCACCCCAGCTGTCGTAGCAGCGACGATTGTCCTCCATGGTGAGGTTCAGACCATTGAGATTGAGAAACTCGTTACAGGTGCCAATCAAGCTGCCCTCAGCACTAGAGCCGTTGTCACCGTTGATATAGATAATTAGGGTATTGTCCCGTTCGCCAATCTCATCAATGGCTTCGACCACCCGACCAATTTCACGATCGGTGTACTCCAAAAAGCCCGCGTACGTTTCCATTTCCCGGGCCAAAATTTTCTGGTCTTCGGGACTAAAGCTATCCCAGGCAGGCATCTGCTCAGGACGAGGCGTCAGTTTAGCGTCAGCGGGGATCACGCCCATGGCCTTTTGGCGCTCATAGGTTTCTTCCCGCAACTTGTCCCAGCCCTGGTCAAACTTGCCCTTATATTTGGCAATGTACTCGGCTGGGGGTTGATGAGGGGCATGAACTGCACCAGGCGCAAAGTAAGCAAAGAACGGACGATTGGGTGCGGTCGCTTGTTCTTGCTTAATCCAGGCGATCGCCTTATCCGCCATATCGTGAGTCAAATTGTAACCATCTTCGGGCAGGGGTAGCTCTTCCACCAAATTCTGGTTTTCATACAGAGTAGGATACCACTGGTCGGTTTCACCACCAATGAAGCCATAAAAATAGTCAAAGCCTAAACCATTGGGCCAGCGGTCGAAGGGGCCAACACTCGTGGTCTGGTTATCGGGCACGTTGTGATTTTTACCAAACCAGGCGGTGCTGTAGCCATTGTTCTGGAGAATTTGACCAACCGTAGCAGTGCTTTTGGGAATCAGGCCGGTGTAGCCAGGATAGGCCGTGGCCAACTCCTGAATAATGCCAGTTCCCACCGAGTGGTGGTTGCGTCCCGTGAGCAATGCTGCCCGGGTAGGAGAACAAAGGGCTGTGGTGTGAAAGGTGTTGTATCGGAGTCCGTTGTCTGCAAGACGATCGAAGGTGGGCGTAGAAATCGGGCCACCAAAGGTGCTGGCGGAACCAAACCCCGCATCGTCTATAAGTACCAAAAGAACGTTAGGAGCATCCTTCGGGGCTTCATTGGCTTTCAGCAAAGACTTATCTGGTTCAGAATCTCGATAGGTGGTGCCAATTTTGCCATTGAAGACAGGATCGGGTTTGGGAAGCTGTTCCCCGGCAAAGGCGGGAGGAATAGCGATTTCAATCAAAAAGACAAGGGCGATCGCAACGCTTGCGAACCCCCTCAATATTCGAGCTAACATTAATTCTTCTCCATCACTAAAACAATGTTGTTGGTCGAATGAATACGGGCAGTTGAGCCGTTCAAGGTACTCAAAACCCAGCAAGTCTCCACACATCAGTCACAGGATGAAGCTGCTGGGTTGCGAGATGGTTATGCCTTGGCCAATTTGACCTCGACTTTCTTGAGATCGCCCTGGAAATCAAAGGGCACCTTGTAGTCTTCGCTGACGGGTTCACCGGCATCGGCACCAATGTCAAAGGTTTCATCCAGAGAGATGCGGAAACCCATGGTGCGATCGATGCGACCCTTGGCTACCTGTCTGCCATCTACCAGTAGACGACCGTTACCTCCTTTGCCCAAACCACCACCGTCGTATTTGAACTCATAGCGAATGGTGTGGGCTCCTGGAGTCAGCGGCGAACCTTCAAGCTTGTACCGTTCCAGGTTGGCCACGTTATAGAGATAGACCGGACGACCCTCAAGGATGTATAGACCCCAGCCGCCAAAACGGCCTCCCTGGGTAACTAGCATGCCATCATTATTGCCCTCACCTACTTCGACATCCACCGAGATTGAGTGAGACTTGTTCTTGAAGTCAGGGGCGGTTCCTTCCGGAATTCTGACCATACCGTCATAGTAGGTGAACGTATCCCGACCGCTGGTTAGACTAGGCCGTAAACGCACGTCCAGTCGGCTAACCTTATCCGAAGCAATGGGCAGAACGTTGTATTTGTCGGCCTCACCGTAGAACAGCAATTGCATTTCCCGCAGTTTTTTGGGGTACTGGTCTGCGACATTTTTCGCTTCAGAGAAGTCTTCGGCCACGTGGTACAGTTCCCAATCCCACTCGGTAATGGGATCAAGCTTTTTGGCCACACTGATCCAGGGGGCTTCTGGCGGTGTGGTAGCGGCCACCCAGCCATCACTGTAGATAGCCCGGTTACCCAAAATCTCGAAGTACTGGTTACGGTGGGTGGAGTCTGCCTTGGCGTCATCAAAGGAGTAGACCATGCTGGTGCCCTCAATGGGAGACTGGGCGACACCATTGATCGATGATGGTGCAGGTAAACCCACAGCCTCCAAGATGGTGGGCATCACGTCGATGACGTGGTGGAATTGCGATCGCACCTCACCCCGGGCCTTAATTTTGTTTGGCCAGGAGACTGCCAATCCATTCCGGGTGCCCCCAAAGTGAGACGCCACCTGCTTAGTCCACTGGAAGGGGGTATCCATGGCGTGAGCCCAGGCCGCTGGATAGTGGTTAAAGGTATTGGGACCCCCCAACTCATCCATGTGGGTATAGGTATCCTCAAATGGCACCTGGATATTGTTAAAGAAGGTCATCTCGTTGAGCAGACCATCGGGGCTACCTTCGGCACTGGCGCCGTTATCACCCATGAGATAGAAAATCAGGGTGTTGTCCATCTCGCCCGTTTCTTCCACCGCATCCAGAATCCGGTTGATTTGGTAATCCATGTGGGAAAGAGCCCCCGCATAAACTTCCATCATGTGGGCATAGAGTTCTTTCTGCTGGTCATTTAAAGAATCCCAGACCCGCAGCTGCTTAGGACGCTCCGTTAACTGAGCATCCGCCGGAATAATCCCCATCTGTTTTTGGCGGGCGAAGGTTTCTTCGCGAACTTTGTCCCAACCCTGGTCAAATTGACCCTTAAATTTGTCAATCCATTCCTTCGGGGCATGGTGAGGGGCGTGGGCGGTGCCAGGGGCGTAGTAGATAAAGAACGGCTTCTCCGGTGCGAGGGCGTTTTGCTCGCGAATGTAGGTAATTGCCCGGTCCGCCATGTCCTTGTCGAGGTGGTAGTCCTCATCATCAGGCGGTTCTACCGGGCGGGTGCCGTCAAAAATGGCGGGGGTAAACTGGCTGGTGTCACCACCGATGAAGCCAAAGAACTGCTCAAACCCCAGGCCGGTAGGCCACAGATCGAACGGTCCTGCCTGGCTAGAGTGCCAATCAGGAACGTTGTGGTTTTTGCCGTACCAGGCAGTGTTGTAGCCATTGGCCTTGAGCACCTGGGCGATGGTGCCATTGCTCTTGGGCATCAATGAGTTGTAACCAGGGAAACCGGTGCCAAGTTCCATGATCACGCCGGTAGCATCGGAATGGTGATTCCGACCGGTAATCAGCGCGGCGCGGGTAGGTGAACACAGGGCCGTCGTGTGGAACTGGTTATAGCGAATTCCAGCATTAGCAACTCGATCCAGCGCGGGGGTAGGAATGGGGCCACCAAAGGTAGTAGCAGCCCCAAAGCCGACATCGTCGGGCATGATTAGCAGGATGTTGGGGGCATCTTTGGGCGCGCTTA
>JASJEI010000143.1 GCA_030064795.1 Pleurocapsa sp. MO_226.B13
ATTCTCAATTAATGTGGGTCTGAGCGAGTTTTATTCTCAAATAATGTGGGCCCGTTAATGACATTATTTCGGGTCGAAGCGATTATGATTTCGGGTCGCAACATGTAGTAATTGACTAGTTAGAATTTGTTTACCCTGTTCGATAGCTACCTGCTGTGCCTGTTGCAAAATTGACTGCCAATCCCCAGAGATAACTCCTTCAACGATGGGAAACAACCGATTGACGGGGACGAGTTCTAATTCTGGATACTGAGCGAGTACCTGTTGGAGTATTTCTTGTTCTGACTGAGCAATTACTTCGCTCCAATCTCCCTCAGTGAGTTCTTCAGTCGGAATGTTTTCAAAAGCGGGGTTTGAGGCTAATTGTTCGATTAATAACTGTTGAGCATTATTAAGGATGCGATTGCTGTTTGAGTTTGTATCTAGAGCCAAATCGATATTTTTGAAGCTTTCATCGAGAATCACAAAGTCTTCAATTACCTTATTTTGCAGTTCGGGAAAGATTTCTAGCAATTCTCCTAGAGTCAGATTATTTATCAGCCCGATACTTTTTAATAATGTTGAGTCGGGATCTTCATCTTTGAGAATCCTTCTAAAAGTGAGCTTCGTGAAATTAAAGAAGGGTTTGAGTTCGGGATTAGTCGTGAGATCGCCTACTTTGGTAATGGCATCGGGCGTTGCTCCGCTTTTCCAGACTCTTTGAAAATTGTATTCCCCATCGGGATCTAAGTATTCGGTCTGAATCGACCCGCTTTGGGATGTTCCCTCCATGGAAGATAGGCTTGGGGCGTAATCATCAGTAGGTTCGTAATAAAATCCAGGAATCGAACCCGAATCAGCCTGAGTATTTGAGCTAAAATTATCGGCTGTCGAGTCGATAATTTGGCTCAATGCTGCGCTACCGTTAAAGCTTAAAAGCCCAGCTATCAATAAAAATAAGTACTTCATCTTACTTAGTACAATTATCTTCTTGCGTTAAATAGGGGAGGCAGCGGATCGTTTTTAATTTCGACCATAGTGTATTTGGGTTTTTTGCTTACGGGATTGAATTCAAGCCGATAAACTCCCGAATCGGTGTTGACGAAAAGCATTGCGGTGCCATCGACGCTAGGTAACTGTGTTTTAAATTCGAGATCGGGAATTTTCCGCACCAGAAGCATAGTAGGAGCCGAATTAGCGGGGCATTGACTGGGAATCTTGCACAAGACCCCATCAAATCCCTGGAAAACAATCTGACCCATGTGAGATAGATTGACAGAGGATATGGTGCTGTTAAAGTCAATGACAATGCCCATTTGAGTTACGTCTACCTCAATCTCTCGCGCTAGGGCAAATTCGCGGTCTACCTTTAGAGTTTCAGCTTTGACTACTTTAGTGCTACCAAGCCAGACTGAAGTAGCTGCAAGAACCAGTGCTAATTTTTTTAATAATGATTTGTCAGACATAGCGATTGATTAATAGTAGTTACTGCTTTGACTTCAATTTTTCTTTTAAAACGCTGTCACTAAACAACGGTGTGTGGGTTAAAAACTGCCTTAAATCTTCATCAGCGAATAGAGGCTGTCGAGCTTG
This sequence comes from Pleurocapsa sp. MO_226.B13, assembly GCA_030064795.1. The sequence goes on from JASJEI010000143.1 coordinate 1,573, forward strand.
AGATTCACGCTCGACCTCGATCGCCAAACTTCTACGAATCTTTTTTTCTTCGCTCGGTTGTTCGGTCGATTTAGGATTTTCGTCTGCTTCTTCTGAGATTGCAACTTCATTTCGGTCTGTAGAGGTGGAAGTACCCAAAATTTGCCGTACCAGCTCATCGTCTAACAAAGGCGCATCTAAATACCGCGCTAAGTCTTCATCTTCAAATAATGTTGGTAGTGAAGATTTCTTGCTGTTAAAAGCAGTGCTTGGCAGTTCGGATTCATTGTCAAATAAAGGGTCAGAATCCAAATATTGTTCTAAGTCTTCTTCAAAACTGAAGCCGATCAATTTTGGTTCCGCTAAAGATTCGTTGTTTTTAACGTCAGGTAAAAGCTGTGTTGGTTCGGCTATGGGTTGCGAATCAGAATCGAGTATGCGATCGCTGGTCAGAGGCTGCTCTGTAGATAGAAGTGAAGAAGTCGGCTGTTCTCCAGCCTGCACTTTACCAACGGTCACAGCAGGCTCCGTCGTTTTACGGCGGAGTAATCTGTGACTGCGACTTTTTACCGCAGTTAAATACTGCTTCAAATCTTCGTCATCTGGCAAAGATGCTTCGGCTTCGGCTAAATTTTCTGGAGTAGAATTTTCCTGAAAAGAGAAACTATAGTAGACGACATCTGTTTGTCCCAACCATTGTTCTGCTGGCTTGTCGATTTTTTCTTCAACAGTGATTTCAGGTACTATAATCTCGCTCTTCTCGCTCTTGATTTCGAGCGTTGGCTCGATTTCAAACTCGTTTGAAGAATTTAGATTGACAGTATCTACCGCTGTCGCTGTAGGGGCGAATGTTGGGGGTAGCGGTAACGGCGATGATATTTGAGTGGCAAAAGATGGAGGTGTTGGTACGGGTAGAGGCGGTAGCCGATCTGTGGAAATTATAGCCGTGTCTACTGTATCTGCGATCGAGGATTGTATGGGGGTTTGAATAACAACGGGTGAAGATGCTGTTTCGGATAAAGGTGGTAATCGATCTGAGTCTGTGGTTCGTTGAGTCGAGTTGTCAACACCTCTCCCTGATTCAAGATCGATTGCTTCTAATTTAGTTGCTGTTAAGTGAACTGGCAACGATACAGGTTCAGCAGTTTCAATCAGTGGCGACGACCCGTGTTGGGAATCAACATTTACTTCCGATGCCAAGATTTGAGTCTTAGCTTCTAGTTGCTGTATCTTCGTTTCTAGTAGAGAAATGCGTTCGTTTTCTCGTTCGGCATCTTCTATGACAGTTTTACCGTTAGCTCCCTCGCGGTTGGATGGGAGGAGTAAGAGCAAGGTAACTACAACGGCATAGATAGAAACCAAGCTAATAGGTGCTATCGTTCTTTGGGGAACGGGTGTTGAAACAATATCCACATCACTAAGCCGAACGTCATTTGAACGATCGGACTGTTTGGATTGAGGTTCGAGAATTGGTATTAGATCCGTCGTATTTGTTTTCCGATCTGACTCGATGTCTAGTAAAAATACTTTTTCTAGAAAAAGCCGATCTTTGAGTAGCTGTTGATTTTTGCTGGTGTTGTTTTGCATGATTAAAAAACAATATCTTCGTAGGCTTTTAAATAGACTGTTTTACCAGAGTCAAGCTGAAAGTAAGAGAGGATAGTTTCTCTTTGGTTTCTTTGAATTCTGCGGTTTAAGGTTCTAGATACTCCATCGGCAACCCCTGAAATACCGCTAGCTAGAGGATCTCTATTACTGTTGCTTCGATATACCGAACCGTTCTGAACGATCAAGGTGTCACTGGCACTGTCCAATGCTCGTTCCACTCCAGGAGCGACTACCGAACCGACATTTGCCCAAAAATCCGAGTCACCTTTTTGCTTGAGATCTGCTTTTATTGGAGAACCCTTTTTTCCCTCAATGAGTAATGCGCCTGCGGTTACATCGATCTTGCGTCCCTGATGTAATATTGATGTAACTTCCATTGATAACAAACCAGAATTGTCGTAGTTTCTGACAGTCGCGATTAGGCGTGTATCTTCTGGCAAAACTACCGTGCCATCAATGTTTTCAAAATCTTCCTTGAGGCGCAGTAAATATTTTTTGTTGGACTGAGATGGAGTACCCACGCTCCAAACGACAGCACTTTCCAAAGTAGCTTTGGCAGAAGAACCAATATCAATGATGTTAGTTTTTCTCGTATTGGCGATCGCGGTCAGCTCGGAAGTAACTACTCTTTTTGATGGTCTGCTTTTACCATTTATTCTCGCTACCCCATCACCATCGCTTAGTAGGGGTGTCTCATCGAGTGCCGAACGTACCTGAGCGTCATTTAATAGTGGGTAGTTCTCCGAGTTAGTGGCTCTATGAATTACAGGAACTTCCTTTGATACCAGTCTGGCTGATGATTTCTGGGTCACGTGAGCCGTAGTGTAATGTCCTTGGTCGGCGATCGCCAGCCATTGCTGCATTGGGTCTGGTTTGGGTGCGGTCGGTGAAACTGCTATAGGTTGGGGTCTTGTTACGGGAGTAGTTCTGATTGGTTGAGGTGCGGTCGGACGATATACTGGTTGAGGTTTTCTTTGAACTACTACTGGTTTGGGTTTGGGTGCTGGGGTCGTAGTAATTTGTCGAACTGGGGTTGCTTTGGGTTGAGGTTTGGGTGCAGCTTTGGGCTTGGTTTTTGGTTCGGGAACGACGATCTCTAGCTTTTGTGAGTATAGGGCATTGGCGAGCTCTAATTGACGAATCCTTTCTCGCTCTTCATTCAAAGCCGAGACTAGCTTTGCTTTTTCTCGATCTATTTGAGGTATCGATTGTGCAATAGTAGGACGTTCGCCACCTTTAAACGCTGCCATTATGAGCCAAATTATTGGTAGTCCAATGCCAATTACGGTAAGTAATTGCACGCTTGGTCGCTTGTAGTAGGGAACTTCCTGCAATTCCTCGATGTTAAAAGGGATAGCAGACGTAGGAGATTTTTCTGCTTCATCATCATCTTCAATCAAAAATGATTTAATCTCCTCAAAATTAGAATCGGAGTCAGAATATTTCATGGTAGAGTTAACACTTTTAATAAGTTTTTGAATCGGTATTTTAGAGCTATTAGCTATTGGCTTTTAGCTCTTAGTTTTTGGTTAACGTATCATGCGTAGCTTTAAACCAGATTGGTTGCCTTGCATTCTCGTAGAAGCTAATAGCTAACAGCTAACAGCTAAAAGCTAAAACCAGCAAATCAAAACGAAGCCAATTCATATTGAGAACTTAATATTGACTAATGCTGATAATTTGTAATCCTTGGTTTTGCATCTTTTTGAATAATTTTTCCAAGGTAGTATCGTGCTTGTTTCCCAATCGAGAGTTGCCTGGGTCGATCGCTTTGAGGCGAAATTCATGATTGAATTTTTCCTGAGCGACAATCGAATTTCCCTGAGCGTGGGTTCTGGTGGCGATGACGGTGACATTCCAGACTCCAGGCTCTACTTGCTCTATCACTGGCTCTTCAAATACCCGAACGTAGGACTGATATTTTCCCGATAGATAGAGATCGAAGCTAAACTGTTTGCTGTACTTGTGGTTGGTCGAGGCTAAATAGGTTTCTCGATAGCCAGGAGCGATTGCATGAGATGCTGTATGTAGCGGTAAGGGATATTTGACTTGTCCTTCACTTACATAGGCATTGGGGTTACTGCTGCGCCAGGTATAAGCTAGTTTGAGCCAGTCTTCGGCATAGGCTTTTACTACTGCTTCGGAACGATACAGCTTGTTCGCTGGTTCGGCTCGCTCGACAGTACCGTCGGCTTTTTGCACATATATATAAGGTTTGCTCGTAACTGCCGATTTGTTTAGACCTAAAAGTCTAAAGGTTAAAAAGCAGTTGACTAGCAAGGTGGCGATGACAGCAATGGGCATCCAGCCAAATCTAGATCTCTGAGTCAAGGGATGCTGAAGTTGTGATGTTAACTGGGAATTATTTGTAATGGGTGAAGTAGTCATGATTATCTGCGTTTGTCGTAGGCTCTAGACATCGAATAAGCGATAGTGGCAGCACCAGATGACAGCGTTCCTGCTGCGATCGCTGCTACCCCTGCCGACTGGCTTTTGAAGGAAGAAGCTGCTGCAATTCCTCCCGAAACGACGACGAAGGAGACGGCAGGAGCGAAGATACCCAAGGTCATGAAGAAGGTGTCGTCTAAAAATCCCGTGTCAGAACTGGCAAGCTGTACTGCGACAATACCGATAACTACTGTGTAAGCCATTTTTGCCAAGCCCACAGTGAGAAATTCAATTAACCAGACGTTGAACATATTTTGCTTCCCAGGAACGACCGATAGGGCGATAAATATGGGTGCGAATAAACCCAAGAGAAACATTGCCATCTCTAAAGTGCTAATCCACATCCACTGCGTAAAGTAGAGAAATTGCTTGGAAGGTTGAGTCAAACTGGCAACGAATGCTTCTGATTCTTCTGTCTTGCCCAGAGCAAAATCCCACAGATATTTTCTATTGCTGAGAATATTGTTATATTTTTCCAGTTTCTCCAAGCTTGCCCCATCTGGAGAATCGCCAGCCAATCGTTTTTGACTTTCGACAAAGGCTTCTCCAGCAGAAACACCCAGGAATAGGTCGAGAAAAGATTTATAGGCTTTACAAACTTTACCCGAACACTCTCGTTCGGCATCGGCAGCATCCAGTTTCTCTTGGGCATAGATTGATAGTTCATCCAGGCACTCCAAGTAGTCATAGACTTTTCTTTGGGCGGGAGTTATGGGGGTCACGTCGGGATCTGAAGTATCGGGGCGAACGAGACTGGGTATGGTTACTTCTGGCTTCTCCATCGATTGACAGGCAAGATATTTTTTAGCCATTAATTCCTTGGCATCTTGAGTAATTAGCCCATCCTGTAATGCTTCTCTGACGCTAAAGTCGGTAATCTGAAGATTCATCACTCCTTCTGACCATGAGTTGACGATATCGCGCATTCCATATGCTAATACTCTTGAGTAGGTAGCTTGGTTGGCTAAGAAAAGTAAAGCTAGAAATACGGGAACGAATAACTTGATAAAGGTATGAGTGCTTTGAGCTACGGTCTTTGATTCGACCATCTTGAAGCCGAAGCTAAATAGCCAAGCAATTAAGCCAATACCCAAGATAAAACGGGTAGGATTGACAAAAGCGTATAGAGATAAATTGTTAGTATTTTGTACCTCTACCGCACTTCCCACTACGCCCGAATTCCCAACGGTCGGTAGAGCGGGGACATTAATAGAACCCGAACTACCCGAACCGCCAACGGGTGGGGGTGGTGGTAAAGAACCCGAACCGCCAGTCGGAAGAACGGGTACATCAAGAGGAGCGGGACTATTAGAAATAGTATAGGGAGCGGGATTGAATGTACTTTCCCAAAGGTTATCCCACCAAATTTCCGTATCGTTGATGTTGCTCTGTGTTGTAGTCAGGATATCTCGCTGTGCCATTGATGGCATGGCAAAAGATAAAACTAAAGCAACTGCTAATACAAAGACGGCTATTTTGTCTTTGGGTTTGAATAGCCTTTTTTTGCTTCTTCTGGTCAAATACATAGCTATTATTTTCGGTTAGTTATTTGCCAAACGAATAGCCGTGCATTTGGTATTGCCCGTAGAAACAATTATTGACCAAAAAAATCTAAACATAGTCGGTAATATTTTGAAGTCGAACATTTTTATAAATAGTCAATCAAAACAAATACAAATATGTAGTTTTGAAGAAATACTTAATAGATACCAACTAATTTATGGCTGATTTCTATCTATTGGGTAAAGCTATTCCAAAGAATTTTGCTTGGTTTATAAAGCTCTGGAAAAGTTCTTGCTTCAGCAAGCAAAATAAACTCTCCTGAAGATGAAGAAAATACAGAAGAGCCTGTTTGGTAAAAAAATTATGCTCGTTCGCGGTGTAGTTAAAACAAAAATTACCTGTTGTCAAACGTTTGCGGGTTCGGTAATTATTTGGTTCTGGCGAAGCAGGACGAGCAAACATTTGATTCACTTCGTCAACAGGTTTCTATGACGGCTGCTGCATTTAAGCAAATCAATAACGGGAGCAGCGATCGCTACACTATTAGTCTCAGCATTATTTTTCGTTTCCTTTGTAGTTAGCTAATAATTTTTAATCTCTCGTCAACATTGATTTCTCCTACTTGACCTTGGTATATGTGCCGAGGTTTTTTATTGTTTGAATTAATTTTGTTGGTTAATGGCAAAATTAAGATTGAATGGTTGCTTGGATGGAGAAAGTGATGGAGATTGCAGAAAATACAATTTTAGTAACTGCTGTGATTTGGGTTATCTGGCAAGTTTTTTCCCTGAGAAATATGACCCTTAACGGCGGAACTATTATTCCACCTGCAATTACATCGTTAATAATATTTATCATCTTCCTAGCTTTAGTTGTCGCTTTCCAATTTTCTTCTCTTCATTTAATCTGGCTTTTTCTTCTCAGTCTAGTGCTGGGTTTTGTCGCGATTATTTTTCCAGTAGGACAGAAAATTGCTATGGGATTTTTAGCTCTTCTTGCTATGACAGGAAAGAGTCAAGGAGAAACTGAAGAATAAAGCGATTAGGCTGCACCTAGCCTACGGATCGCGTCACTAAAAAGAGTAAATATATTCCGTAACGTACATAAAAATGTCTGATGAGCGAGGATAATTCACTTTGGACAAAAAAAGGGGCAACTCTCAGTGATAAGACCGCCCAAAAAGAATTTGGACTTACCCAAGAAGAGATCGTTGATGCTATTAAAGTAGGAAAACTACAAGATCGACATAACACTTTATATGGTAATCCGAGTCTTAAGCTTTTGAGAAATCAGGTAGAAAAGCTTGTAATTGAAAAATATGGAACTGACTATCTTAAAACTAAACAAACCAAAACTGAATTAAGGAAAGTTAACACAGAAATACGAAGCCTGAAAAGAAAAATTTCTCAGCTAGAAAAAAGGAAAAAAGAACTTTTAGAAACTCTTGATGAATAATAATTCCTATCGTTTGTTCTTTTGATTGTTATCTATTAGCAAACCAAACGACATATTCTCTAACTAGCCAAAAATTTGGGTTTTCCTGAGAAACAACTTCCACATCAGCCAGAGGGACATATCCTGTTTTTCTACCTTCTCGCACTTTGATGATGATTCCATAGCTTTCATCTTCATCTTCTATCGAGAGGACTTTCATCTCATGACCCACACTGAAAGGCTGATCTCGATCGGGTTCAAAAGGATTTGCGCTTAAATCCTCCTGACGTTCTACTTGAAATGGGAACGTGAGCCTCTCTAAAAGCCAGTTCGACCAGTCTCTTGTTGACCATTCGGCATATTTTTGTTCCCACAATTCATCATTGCCCTCATCCCATGAGGAATCATAAATTTGACTGTCGTTTAAATCCTCTGCATACTCTTCATTTGTTTCAAGCTTGTGGTTGGCTTCAGACTCAAGCTCTTTATCGTCAGGAATATAGGGAATGATACCTTGAAGAAATGCTTGTTCTTGAACTTCACGAGGAGCGTGACGGATATCTAAGATGAAACCATTGACTGAAACCATCCAGATTAGGGGATTATCGTCGATTCTACTCGGTAAGCACCAATCAGGACTCATTTGGGACATCTTCATCATGTCGCGAATTTGTTTCGATTTACCCTGTCCCGTACTCTGTCCCACTCCAAAATGTTTGTAAAGTTCCGTCGCTTTAATATGGGGAGTTTGAGAAGAGTCATAAAGAAAATTGACCAAACCAATGGCGTGAACGATACCACAAGCCCAAGTTTTGGCTTTGCCTCTAACCAAAGGAGAAGGGCGTTTGCGACAGAGAGCAGCCGTTAGCTTACGAGACATATCTGCATATTCAGCGTTGAGATATTGAGAGCAGAAAGCATCTGTAAGAGCAGTAATTTCGGCAAATAAGATATGCATCTGTTTTGGAACTTTTTCTCCTGTTGATTTGGTCATGACCTCAATAGTGCATTACGTTTTTAACTACCCTCCTACATCCTTCAAAGTACCATTTCTCAACTTTTTTGTTCCAGATGTTATCCTGGCAGTCAACAGTTACTATTACGTTGAGAAATACTACTATACCCGTGCAAGCTCAGGATAGGAAAACCAAGAAATGAGCAAGACGATCGCCATTTTCAATCAAGCTGGGGGAGTAGGAAAAACCACTCTTACCCACAATCTCGGCTACCATTTAGCCAGACGCTCTCATTCCGTATTGCTGGTTGACCTTGACCCCCAGGCTTCTTTGACTACCTTTATGGGTGTCGATACCGAAAGCTTGGAAAAAACTCCTTTTGATGCCCTGATTAACGAAGAACCTTTATTTATCCTCAAAGATATCGAGGGGATAGACCTTGCTCCCACTAATATCACTCTTAGTGTGGCAGAGATTCAACTGGTTAATCTAGATTTTCGCGAAGTTCGCCTCAAAGAATCCCTCGAACCAATTCGAGATGATTATGATTTTATTCTCATTGACTGTCCCCCCAGTTTGGGGTTACTCAGCTACACCAGCTTGGTAGCTGCTACTCACGTCCTCGTTCCCATCGAAACTCATTTCAAAGCCTTCCAGGGAACTAATTTATTACTACAAACCATTGCCAAGGTCAGAAAGCGAGGCAACCGCCAATTACAGCTAGCGGGTTTTGTTCCCTCCCGTTATGCTGTCAGCAATTCTCAAGATAAACGTACCCTCAAAGCCATTCAGGAACAGTTTGGTACAGTAGCTCCAGTTTACGAACCGATTCCCCGCACTACTGCCTTTGCTGATGCCTCAGAACAACAGTTACCATTAGCCCTTTATGATTCCAAACATTCAGCCTTGAAGATTTTAGATGAACTAGCTACTCAGATAGAAAAACTATGACAGTTTTTGACAGTTAGTAAAAATAACGTTACCGAAGTGTTGTTACCAATCAATTATTGGTAACGCTTGAGGCAAAACTATAAGTCATAAGTAGGTGGGCGAAAAAAAACTATAAAATAGGTCAAGCGAAAATAAACCTAAATAAAGTTGTCCTCGAACGGATACCGCGACTCATATACCCATTGGTCACAAGTTAAGGAAATCAGAAAAAGGTCAAGAGAAGTCAAGAATCGTGTAAAACTCAGAGATAGTAAGCATCTGAAGGATTTTATTTCTCTATGAGTAAGAGCAAAAGGCTTAACCGAGACCATGCCAAAAAAACGCACCGACCAATGGTAGAAGATCGAGTCATTGCCGAACACCTAACCGCTTTGCTAACCCCAACAATCAAATCTCAGTCGCGACATTTTCGAGAATTGGGACTCAGAGAAAGAATTCTGACACTTCCTTTGATGGTAGCTGCGGTTTTGACCGTGCGGAAGCGGGATTTAAAATCCCGCTGTCCGCTGCACGGTGCATTCCGCACTTTATTATGGCGTGATGTACCAGGAGTAAGCGAATTAGCTCGATTGCTAGAAACAGAAGGATTCTTATGGTGTAGTGCCACGAAAGTCAGTCAACAAGCTCTATCCCAAAGATTTTTGACATTTCCTGCTATTTTATTTGAGAGAATTTGCACCGAAATTTTGCCCAGCCTGAAAGCCAGATGGTTAGCTCGTCAAAATCGTCCTTTACCCGATCTGGTTCAATTTACCCTGTCTAAGTTTGAGAGAATTTGGATTGCAGACGGTTCAACTTTGGAGGCTTTGTTTCGTAAACTCAAGAGCTTGGAAGAGGTGAAAACTGGAAAGTTAGCTGGCAAGATCGGAGTGGTCATCGATTTAGTGACACGCTTGCCAGTGGCAATCTGGTTTAAGGAAAATCCCTGTGCCTCAGACACTGGTTTTGAAGATAATTTGTTAGAGTTAGTCTCAGCCCAGACGTTGTTGTTACTAGATCGGGGATTTTATCATTTTCAGTTTTGGCAGAAATTAATCGAAGGCGGAGTTCACTTTA
>JASJEI010000144.1 GCA_030064795.1 Pleurocapsa sp. MO_226.B13
CAATTACTGACATTAGTTCCCACAAGCAGATGGAGGAAAAACTCAAACAAACCCGCAACTTCTTACAAACCTTAATTGACCACCTACCAGTAGCTCTGTTTGTCAAAGACGGTCAAGAAGAAAGATTTGGTCAATTGCTTCTGGTTAATCAAACCTGCGAACGGCTATTCGGATTAACCTCTTCTCAAGTAATCGGAAAAACTGGTTATGACTTGTTTCCCAAACAACAAGCTGCTTTTTACGAGCAAAAAGACCGAGAAGCTTTTGTCCATGGGGTTCCTGAAGATATTCCCTCCGAGACGATTGACAGCTATAGCCTGGGACGCAGGATTCTCCACACCATTAAAACCCCCCTCTACGATGAAAATCACCTACCTGAATATTTGTTATGTATTTCCCAAGACATTACCGAGCGGCATAGGGCAGAATCAGCCCTGCGACAAAACGAACAGCGATTTCGAGCATTGATTGAAAATGCTACAGATATCATTATAATTCTTGACAATCAGTTTCGCTTTCGTTACCTTAGTCCTTCAGTCAGCCGAATCTTAGGCTATGTTCCTGAAGAACTTATTGACCAGAGTTTTTGGGCAATTATTGACCCTAATGAACGACAGACTCTAGCTGACAGACTCAACCGAACCCTGGAAAACCCAGAAATCAGTCAGCCATTGATTGAGTATCGCTTTTACACTCGCCAGGGGACTTGGCGGATTTTGGAGGCAGTTATCACTAACCTGTTAGATAATACTGCTGTAAACGGAATTGTCCTTAACTGTCACGAAATTACTGACCGCAAACAAGCTGAGATCAAACTGCAATATGATGCCCTTCACGATTCTCTGACTAATCTGCCTAACCGAGCCTTGTTGATGGAGCAACTCAAGCATGTAATCAAGCAGCAGCAACGACATCCAGAGCGACTTTTTGGGGTACTATTCCTGGATTTAGATCGTTTTAAGGTAATTAACGATAGCTTAGGTCACTTGGTCGGAGACCAACTTCTAATTGTTTTAGCTAATCGCTTAGAACAATGCAAGAGAGCTAGCGATACAGTTGCCCGTCTGGGAGGAGACGAATTTGTCATCTTGCTCGAAGAACTTACCAGTTCAGAGTCAGCTATCAAGGTAGCAGAGCGCATCCACCAGGAATTAGAAAAGCCGTTCATTCTCAACAACCAGGAACTGTTCGTCTCTGCTAGTATTGGCATTGCCCTTAGCAGTGATCCTCATAATTACTTAGAACCCACACAACTGTTGCGAGATGCTGATACGGCAATGTATCAGGCTAAGGAGCGTGGCAAGTCCTGCCATGCAATATTTGAACCCTCTATGCATACCCATGCTCAAAGGCGGTTGCAGTTGGAGAATGACTTACGGCGAGCTATCTCTCGTCAAGAACTTGTCGTTTATTACCAACCCATTGTCTCCTTAGAAACCAATTGTCTTGAGGGAGTTGAGGCTCTAGTACGCTGGCAGCATCCAGAGCAGGGTCTGGTTTCACCAGCCGAATTCATCCACATGGCAGAAGAAACTGGAATCATTATTGCCCTTGATCAATGGGTGCTGAAGAATGCCTGTTGCCAGTTGCGTTACTGGCAACAACAGTTTCCTGCTTTTTCTCACTTGACCCTGAGTGTAAATCTTTCTGGTAATCATTTTTCTCAAATGGATTGCCTAGAACAAATTGACCGAATTCTTGCTTCTACTGGCATCTTGGGGCAATATTTGAAGCTGGAAATTACTGAAAGCGTGTTGCTCTCTAATCCAGACTCCACGGCAGAGATCTTGAAGCAGCTAAGAATGAGGAACATTCAGGTGTGCCTCGATGATTTTGGAACGGGCTACTCATCCTTAAGTTATCTGCATCGCTTCCCGCTCAATATCTTGAAGATTGACCGCTCTTTTGTGAGTACCCTAGAGGCAAAAGACTCAAGGATGGCAATTGTACGTACAATTGTCACGCTAGGTCATGAGCTAGGAATCGAGGTGATAGCCGAAGGAATGGAAACAGCTCACCAAATACAATGTCTCAAATCTTTAGGCTGTCATTATGGGCAGGGCTATTATTTTTCTCCCCCTGTGGACAGTAATACTCTGACAACTTTGTTGACATCCTCGAACCCTATCCCGTTGACATAATCTACCGAATGGCTCGAATGGAAAAAGTTACGAGTTAATTTTACTCATTCTATTTTGGGGCAGATCTAGTTACTGCCCCATTTAAGCTCGAAATACCGATAATCTCACTTGCGGGATATTAGGGCTGAAACCTTTGCTTTCAAAAAGTTAGTTAGGTGGCATCTCAAATAAGGATGTTACATCGTCATATTGCGGTTTTCCGAGATGGGAGATCATCTGTTCAAGTATCTTCATACCGTCGGTGGTTTTGATTTCGTCTTCTTCTTTTTGGGTTGCTTGTTGTAGTTGGTAAGTCCCCAAGGAAACTTAACTTTTAACTCTCTTTTTATTTCTTCACCATCCTTGATTTCTTTGACTTCCAGCTTTTTCTTTTTGCTAATCCGCATTCTCCATTGAGCCATTTGAACAAAGTTTTCTCGAACATCAAAAATACAGGAAATACCTTCATTTTTTAAGATATCCTTCCTTCTGGCAACTAGAAGGTATGCTGTCCCTAATCGGACATATTGGACATCGCGAGAACCTTTTCTATTGGAAAACGAGATATCGAACTGTTTGATCATTTGTCTATCTAACTGCTCTGGCTTCATGTCACGCGGGACATAACCTCCTTTCATGTAGAAGTATTTGTTCTTTAAAAAATCACCAGTAATTCTTTCAAACAGTACCTGCTCGTTGGCAGCTTCAGGTTTATACCCTCGATGTTTGTAAGTTTTCTTCTTTTTCCGTTTTTTACGAGAAGAAGGAGGGTTTTGCTGTGATTTCTTTGCTCCTGCACGTTTAGCCTTCGGTGTAGTTTGTTCAGTCATATCAAGCCCTTACTTCAACGGAAAAGATTTCTATGGAATAAGTACTATGCTTTTCCTGCTACTCTTTTTCTCTAGAAAGTATCCGATGTAATCCCTTGCCCTGCTCCAGGGACTGCTCATAGTCCCGTTTCTGGGCTCTCTCCACCTGTCGATTAAATTCCGTTGGGTGTACCAGCGATTTTTTCTCAGTCCAGTTCCCCTTTTGGCGTACTTGAAGCGTCAGATCGCCTACGGCTGAAAGCTCCTTCTCGTACTGCTTAATCTCCTTTAAGTCGCTCTCATATTTGGTATGTCTAAAAACAAGACCCTCACGACGTTTTTCTACAAACGGGTCAGAAGTTCTATGAAACCTGATTACTTGCGTTCCTCGACTTTTAAAACCGCCAAGCTCATATTGTGATTTCTCATTTCTCTCAATCTTGTCATAAAGATCTCGCTTGGTTTTTTTGACCATCTTTAGAACTTCAGACGCTGAAATCACAACTGTTTTCTCTTTCTGCTTCTCTTTGTACTGAGCAATCTTTGCTCTTCCTAGCTCACGTCGAATCTGAGCCCGTTCCTGGTGCTTGCTGGCAAGAAGTCTAATCTGCATCACTTCCTGAGCGGTGTCGGTGATTATGCCTTTTCGGTAGAGAGCCGTTTGCGCCATTCCAAGTTTGGGCTCTGGCGGTCGGTCTACCCCCTGGTTTTTAAGACTCCGAAGGTCTACTCGCTCTCTCTTCCCTGCTCTTTCTAGAAATTCGTTGGTGAGAAGCTCCCAGCTACTACGAAGTTGGGCTATCTTTGCTCTCTTGTTCCAATCTCTATCTTTGGCTGCCCCACCCTTTTCAGGATGCTTTTTATTAGCCCGACTAAAAAACGTTTCTGGCGGTCGGTCTATTCCATCAAAGGCTCTTTCAGAAAACATGATATGAGCATGGGGGTTTGGTTTTCCATCAAGGGCTATCGGATTATGAATGACTGCCGTATAGGGAAAACGGGTATGAAAAACCTCTTCTAGAAATTCTTCTAAAAGCTCAATGCGATCGCTTTTATTTAATTCTCGTGGCAGTGCCACTTCACATTCTGTATAAGTACGCCCGTTTAAACGCTCGTAGAGATCGGCAGCATTCCAGAACGCAATCGGATTTTTTTGAGCCCAATCTGGATAATTTTCATGACGAGCATATTCGAGATCTGAATGAGTTTTTTGATAGCTCCCTTCCCTCACCAGGTAGGTAAAATGCGATGCTGCGCTTTTGCCTTTCGAGCGTGAACCATTTTTGACTGAGAAATGTGGTATTGCCATATCAATCAAGTCGGCAGTTAAATAAAAAGTGATTCTTTTGGTGTTGGGGGTTTGGGGGTGTCCCCCGACGCGATTCGTTTCTCTGCCCCGACGTTTTGGGAGGGGGAAAAGCTCCTTGGAGCTTCAGAGAAACGAGGAATCGCGCTTGTGCAAAAATCACACATTAAGACGTAACGAAGTTTCCCCACTAAAACATCAAAACAGTAAAAAGTATTTACGCAAAAACCTCAACCCACTTTTACTTTTTGACGGTTTCCCATTTTGAAGTGTTTACCTTATTTCTTCAAAATTGTTGGAAGTGTAAACGTATTAAAGTTTTGAAGTGTTGATGGTTTTACCAATGAAAATAAGCTTTGAGACGAACCATTCACAAAACTTTTGACGATAACACATTTACCCATTAGGATGTTTTGAAGTGTTTACGTTAAAACGGGTTAATGTGTTTTGATTGAAAATTATCGATACTAAAAGGGAAGTAATGAAATCACATATATATGCCATCGCCCAACAAAAGGGGGGAGTCGGCAAAACAACTACTACTCTTAATCTCTGTGCAGCATTAGTTGAAGATGGAAACAAGGTGTTAGTTGTTGATTTCGACCCTCAAGGGGCTTTATCAGACGGGTTAGGAGTCACTCCCGAAGATTTGGATGAGACTGTTTACAACGTTCTTTGCGATTCGGGCATTCCTTTAGAATCAATTCGGATAGAGCTAGGTCATCACGATCTCATCCCCGCTAACATCGATCTTTCTGCTAGTGAAATACAGCTTATAAACGAACCTGGACGAGATTCGTTACTCAAAATGAAACTAGGTGAAGTTATCGACCAGTATGATTATGTCCTGATTGACTGTCCTCCCTCATTAGGGCTGCTGACCTTAAATGCTTTGGTGGCAGCAGAAAAAGTAATTATTCCTGTTCAGACACAATACTTTTCCCTGCGGGGGATGGATCAACTACTAAACACCATCGAGAAAGTTCGCGCACGCCTCAATCCCAAATTATCGGTTATGGGATTTCTGGCGACTATGTACAACAAGAAAACCAGACATTCTCAAGAATGCTTGCAAAGTATAAAAACCAGTTACGGAGACAAGGTTTTTTCCAGCGTCATTCCTTTTACCGTAAAACTCCAGGATAGTGTCGTTGCCTCAAAAGGCATTACTGAATTCAGCCCCCAGTCAGAAGCAGCCAAAGCATATAGAAGTTTAGTGAGAGAGATTTATGAGCACGAAACGAGTTCCAATTGATAAAAAACGCAATAATGAAGGTCGATCGAAACTGAAGATCGAACCCGTAGGTACTGATGCCCTCTTTGAATCTAAAGTTGTTCGGCAAGAGGAAACAAATCGAAGCGACGAAACGAATGACGATAGTTCAAAAGATGAGACCAAAAACTCTTCATCAAATAAACCCGACTCAAAAGTGCCAGAGGAAAAAAATAAGGCTGAGGAGAAAGAGAACCTGATAAAAACTACTGTTTATATAGAAGAAGATAACTTTCTGGGCTTGGAAGATATTCAGTTAAAGCTGAAGCGGAGCGAGCGCAGAAGGGTTACTAAAAATGAGCTTTTCAATAAGGCTCTCAAACTTCTGATCGACCACTACTCATAAACACATTATGATGTAAACACTTTCAACCATCAAACCGTAAAAACCTTAAAACTTTAACCCGTTTTAACGTAAACGCTTTAAAACATAAAAACGTAAATACATTTAACCATTTTAAGGTAAACACTTCAAAATGTGTTAGCTTCTGCCTTCATTGCTGGTAGGGGTTAAAGCGATATTCTTGCTAGCTCGCATTCCTGTTGCTGCGGGCAATAAACAAAGAGTACTGCCATCCAAAGTCTATGCTTTGCCCAGATCCTGCTGTTACCTGTTACTTGCTAAGGTAATTGGTAATTAAGAGGAATACAGTAGATTGAGACTCAAAAAAGAGGATGATGGATAGTAAGTTAATCAGATACCAAACATTACCTGTTTGGACAAAAGATACCTTGCCACAGTCTTTTCAGGAAAAACATAATACCAAGCAGGGAACTTGGGCAAAATTGACAATCTTAGAGGGAGAGTTGAAGTATTATGCTTTAGATCAAAATGGTGATATACAATCGACTCAGATCTGCTCGACAGAAAATCCACCACCTTTGGTTGAGCCTCAAGCCTGGCATAAAGTCGAGCCTTTAGTCGATAATCTGCGCTGTTTTCTAGAATTCTATTGTCTCCCCGAACACTACTATCAAAAGAAATATCAGCTTTCAGCTCCCCATTCCGAGGTGCTTGAGGTTTTGAAATATATTCAGTCGGGGGATGCGTTAGATTTGGGATGTGGTCGAGGTCGTAACAGTATATTGCTTCACACCAAAGGTTTTTCCGTCACAGCTCTCGATAAATCTGAAGCAGCTATTGGCAAACTCCAGGAAATTATTGATGCCGAAAAAGAATGCTTTGGTATTGATGCCAAGGTATACGATATCCAGACTGCATCGATCGAAAATCATTACGATCTGATTATTTCCACAGTAGTTTTTCAGTTTTTACAATCTGAATCGGTGAGCTCTGTGATTCAAAATATGCAAGAGCATACCTTACCTGGGGGATATAATTTGATTGTTGCTCCTGTCTCCACAAGCGATTGTCCCTGTCCAATCGAGTTTCCTTTTACCTTTGCGGAAAATGAGCTTAGGGAATATTATCATCTATGGAAAATATGCAAATATAACGAGGAGTTAGGAACGTTTCAGCGAATGGACGAACAGGGTAATCCCTATCAGGCAAAGTTTGCGACACTAATTGCCCAAAAATAAATCTGTACCCATAAGTCTAAAAACGTCCTCTGCGCTCTCTGAGGCGACTTTAGAGCTAAGGGTATGTGAAAGGTGGTATTTGAGCAGAAACCACTTCTAGAGGCTTTATATAGGCTTCTATGGTGTGTTTTTAGCGATCGTCGATAATTAACTATCAAATTCTCGATTATTGTCTCGCCAAGCATTTTAATTTTCTCCTCAGCAGTAAAATCACCTCTACCCTCTACTTGTCAACTCAAAACAACCCTAGAACCTCCAGAGTGACGATAGTTTAACTCTACTCTTAGACAAACTAGGCACATTTTAGGGCAGGAGCTAGGGGGAGTTATCCACAGATATTGCTTGTGTTCTTATGTTCATAAATATTGTTCTATGTTCTAGGCTTGTAACCTGTTGATATTATTACTTATATCGGGCAAACCTGGCACATTTTAGGGCAAACCTGGCACATTTTAGGGCGACTATCCACAGGCAAGTTTTTTGGTAAATCTCTCAAACCTGGCACATTTTAGGGCGACTTGGGCACAAGATATAAAGCCTACTTGTGCCCATTTTGGTTATTTGTCATTCTGCGAGTAATGAGAGGAATCAAAAGGGAATGAATAAATGAACGTTGAGCCTACTGGAAGCCCTTGGATTGTTGATGAAAACGACGAGGCAACTGTCGTTATTTCAACAGATGTAATGAAGATTAAAGTGCATGGGAAATTTAGACAGAGAGAAAGAAAGCTATTTGTACTTTTGATTCATTCGGCGTGGGACGAACTGAGAAATGAAACCCGTCATACAATCGAAGTTGAAAAAATCAGAGACGTATTTCGGGAAGTCGCTAAAGTTAAGAACTTTGATGATTGGTTGTGGGATTACCTTAACAATCTGGCAGAAATCAAGGTCACTTATAAAAGTAAGCAGTTGAAGGGACTATTCAGGCTTCTAGCATCCATAGCAATCGATGACGAACAGAAAACAATTACCTACCAAATACCAGAAGACTTAAAAGACGTTCTTCTCGTACCAGAACAGTACGCTAGGCTGAGAACTCACTTTATAATTGGCTTAAAAGGTAAGTATTCGGTTGCTCTCTACCAACTCTTAGAATCAAAAATCAACCTCAAAATAGTCAAGCAACGCGGTTATCTCGATATGCCCCTTGACGAACTAAAAAATTGGCTCGGAATAGGCAAAGAATACAACCATTGGAGTCACTTTAAAAACCGAGTTCTAATTCCAGCAGTTAACGAGATTAACACCAACCCCATCGCTTCAACTTTTACTGTTAAGACCGAAACCCTACGAGGAAAATGGTCGAAGATTATCGCTATTCGATTTTTCCTCCAGAAAACTGCCAAACGCATTCGACATGAAGAATCGATTCAAACATCAAGAGAAAAACAGCTTGAAGAGAACCTCTACAAGTTAGTTCCTCAGTTTGAGGAAACATGGGTAATCGAGACAACAGGCAAGCACTGCCCAGGACGGGATTATCGAGTTATAGAACGACAATTTAGAGAAAAGGTTTGGAAAGACGGTCAAAAACCAAAGAGTCCCAAAGCAGCGTTCGTAGGATACTGTAAGGCGGTCGGTCAAAATCCAGATTACTAGACAGAGGTACTTTTCTAGGACGATTATTTTTTCAAGATCGCATCTCCCTGCTGCTTTAATGCCCTGAATGTTGGCTCATCGCGACAAAGTTCTGCTAGTTGAATAAATCCCGCCAGCAGCGCACTGCTATCAAGATCGAGAATTCCCGCACGTTCGGCGAGCCCACCAACTTCAATCAGTCTGCGAGTTCTCTCCTTTCTTCGTCGCTCTTTGAGTTTCGCTTCTTCTAGTGCAATCTTCCGATCTACATTCCGCCTCTTCTCTTTTAGTCGAAGTATCTTACTTTCGGCTTTATCAATGGGTTGACTCATTGCGAACTTCCAATTCTTTAGTATCGGCACACAGAGTATCTCAATATAAACCCTACCCTGTTTGAAGTTTATGCACCGAATACAGAGGGTTTACCAATAATAAATATATACTGCGATGAAATAGTGCTTTTAACCTGTTATGCCTCTGGCTCATCTGAAGTGACATGATGCGTAACCTTTTTATGTGGAAAGCAAGATGTACTACAGTCTCAAACGAACAGGACACCTGGCGGTATCTGCCTTGGGAGTCACCTTTGTGCTTTTCTTCTCGTACCATCAGATGGTTGCACCTCTTGGGGTTCAGCTACCGCTTTTCTTCCGCATGAGTGGTGCTACAGCCTTGTGCTTTGCCCTGCTGTTATACAAGCATAACCAAAAGCAATCAGAGCGAGTCACCAAGGGGACTCGGATGCTTACACCAAAAGAGTTTAATCGGGCGGTCAACGGTGATGGTGTATTTATCCCCTGTATATTGGAAAAACCCTGGTATCTGCGGGTAATGCCTGGTGGAACAACTACCGTACCGCTTCGCATCCGTAAAAGCGAGGAATCAGTCCATATGTTAATTGCAGGAGATTCTGGGACGGGAAAATCAGCCTTACAACATACGTTACTACTTCAGCTTGCAGGGCGACCTACCGATCGCGTTGCCGTGTACGATCCAGCAATGGAATTTTGGAATCATCACGGACAAAAGCACCGTGGCGATATATTGCTTCACCCACTAGAAGATGAGTGTCCCTATTGGGATATTGTCAGCGAAATTAGAAACCCCCTCGATGCTGCTGCGCTTGCCAAGAGCTTTATTCCCGATGCCAGAGAAGGGCAGGTGGACTTTTGGGATGATGCGCCTCGTCAAATACTGGCAGAACTTTTTATGGAATTAAAAAGGCAGGGGAAGGGGACTGAAACCTTGGTGCGGTGGTTAGCAGATCCAGAACTGATTTTCGATATAGTAAAGGGTACTGAGCTTGAGGTGATGATCGATAAAAATGCTCACGGTCAAAGAGCAGGGGTGTTGGCATCGTTAACCAGAATCTCTAAATCAATAAAACTGCTTCCTGCACAGGATGGTCGTCCGACGTTTTCCTTTACTAAGTGGAGTAAACACAGTCATGCGTCGCTGTTTCTCGGCACAAGGGGAGTCGGAGAACGGGAAGGATTACGACCGATACTTTCAGCGTGGCTTGATACGATGTTTTCTCGGTTGATGGAGCAGAAAGGGGGAACTCCTACCTGGTGTTTTGTCGATGAGCTTCCAACACTGCAACGCCTACCATCGCTAAAAACAGCCCTGCATGAGGGGAGAAAATTTAACCTGCGCCTGGTATTGGGCTTCCAGGGGCGATCGCAACTAGAACAACTCTATGGGCGAGATGCAGAATCACTGATGTCAGCACCTTCAACCCGAATATTTTTAAGAAGTAACGAGTATGCTGCTGCGGATTGGGCAGCCAAAAATATCGGGATGCCTGAACGAGAGCGGGAAGTAGAATCATTTACCTCGCCCTTAAGCTTTACTGGTAATGGCAAAGAATCAGTGAGTGTCAGAACTGATAAGCGGACTGACTATCTGGTGTATCCAAATGAAATTCAGAACCTGCCGAAACTATCGGGCTACCTTCGGTATGACCAGTATGCAGTCCCGATTAGTTTTAAGTATCCAAATCTTAAAGAATGAACAGAGAACCGTCAGCTTACATCCTTACTTTTGTCGTTAGGCTAATGGGGCAGGAGGTATCACAAGTCCCTGAATGCTTAATTGATAAATAGTTATAGGAGTAAACTGCGCTTTCCATGCTGATAGTTTTTGATTAAATCCTCGCCAATCAAAACGATTCAACCATTCTTTAAAACACGAAGAGATAGGACGAGAAGCAATCGGGGTATGATAGGAATGAGGATCGAACAATTCCAGTTGAACTCCCTCACCTTCCGAGAGAAAACTCACAAGTATTGATGCTAAAGAACGTAACGTTTTAACAAATCTTGTTTCATAGTGTGACTCTATTTCTAACGCCAGACATTGTATTCTTTTCACCGCACTTGAAAGTAAATTGAGTGTTGCTTCATCGCTGTAGCGGTGATTCATAAGCAGGGAGAGGGGAGAGATAATCGCTTTAATCGGACGTACCGTAATAATTGAAACGAGTGTTTTTTGCTTTCTGCGATATTCGCGTCTTACCTCTTCAGCAATTTCTTTTACTGTGGTGACAACGTGTTTAAACTCTGACCAGCGATCTATTTTTACTCTGTAGTATAAAGACATGAGGTTAAGAAGGGGGTGTAGAGGACTTCTTTTATATCTCTTATTATACCATAAGTATCAATATAAATTACCAAACATACTCGAAAAAATCCTCATTTCTATTCTATAAAAACTCCTACATTGCTAACTGATATTTACGAGTTTGACGACGTTTTTCTGCTGTTTTAAACACCAATTCTGCTGATTCTAAACTGTCACAAACTTGTTCTACCTGCCGTCCACGCTTGGAGCGGATGTCCCCCCACGATCGCACCACTATCCATT
>JASJEI010000145.1 GCA_030064795.1 Pleurocapsa sp. MO_226.B13
CTGTTTGCTCCTACATACCTTTGGCGGAATTGCGGGTAAGCAAAAAGAATTTTCCCCACTGGGCATCTTTTTTGGTCATTTCGCCTTTGGCTTGGCCAAGATAATACGGGAACCCCTGACCCAGGAACTAGAGTTTCGCATTGTTTATCGGCAGGTTTATACCCAAAATCCCCAGGGATTGGTGGCAGCAGCCCTTGATTGGACTAATTACATGGGCGATCGCCAATATGGTTGGCTCGGGCGACGACCAGTAGTGGATATTGCGATCAAGCTAGATCTGCTTGAAGACTATCAATTTGGTGAGCTTCGATGGTCTCCCCTAGAGACATTAGCTTACCAACTGGCAATAATGACTGCTCGATATCGTACTGGTGATGGCACGGGAGCGACTTTTGTAGGACCGGCTAATTCCTGTGTTCAAGATTCTTGCCAAGCCTTGTACCGCGCCATCCAAGTGACCGACGAAAACATTATAGCCTGGATGGATGCCCATCCCGACCATCCTGAAACTCTCAGAAGACAAAGACTTAGAGAGTTATCCCAGGATATTGAGCAGACCCTAGTTCCTTGGGGAGCGGCTCGAAGTGACTGGCGCGATCGTACTCAATCTCTGTTGGGTACTCGTTTAGTGGAACAGCCGATTCCCACGGTTGTGACTGCACTGACCAGTATATCTTCACTGTTACCACGCCTAGCTAATGATAAACTAACAAATATTTTGCTGAAACATGGTGCATCATTCTGGCTGTTGCGTACCAATCAAATTGGTGGTGATAACCCAAATATTGAACCTCTCGCACCAACCAAATTGTGGATTTAGAGTAAGGTAAGTAATGTGGGAAATAGTATGGTAAATATCAATCCTCAGCTAGTGATTGGGATTGTGATCCTCGCTCATCTATTAGGAATACTCAACGCAACCCATGCCATTATGAATGTGCGATTGCCTCAAAGTGCGATCGCCTGGAGCTTATCGCTGATTTTGTTTCCTTGGCTGGTCATGCCTTTGTACTGGGTGCTGGGAAGACGAAAATTTATTGGCTACGCCGAAGCATATCAGGAAGCTTATCAAGAGTATCAAGCTGAAGCTGACGATGCTTTTAAAAAGGTTCTAGCCCATGCCATTGACTCAGCTGATAATTCAACTATTCTC
Organism: Pleurocapsa sp. MO_226.B13; assembly: GCA_030064795.1. Next base: position 1,154 of record JASJEI010000145.1, read on the forward strand.
TACAAGCTTGCTCACAGATCGATAGAGATTCCCTTTACTAGCGGCAACCAGGCAAGCTTATTAATTGATGGCAAACAAACTTATGACGCGATCGTCGAGGCTATTCAAATAGCTCAGGACTACATTCTGTTTCAATTCTATATAATCAATGACGATGAAGCTGGGCAGCGATTTCTTCAAGCAATGAGCGAGAAAGCAGAGCAAGGTGTCAGAGTCTACATTCTCTATGATGAGATTGGGTCTCGGCTGATGACCAAGTCTTTTCAAAACAAGTGTCACAGTAAAGGGATTCAGATATCCTCTTTTAACAGTACTCAGGGTAAGAGCAATCGCTTTCAGCTCAACTTCCGCAATCATCGCAAGGTTGTCGTCATTGATGGCACAATCGGTTTTGTTGGCGGACTGAATATTGGCGATGAATACCTGGGCAAAAATCCCAAGTATGGTTCCTGGCGAGATACTCACACGCAGCTTTCAGGCCCTGCAACTAAAGCATTACAGCTAGCATTTTTGAAAGATTGGTACTGGGCTACACGTCAGGTTCCTCCTGTTAACTGGGAGATTGATTCTACGATTGGAGGGCAGGAAAAGATTTTTGTGTTGCCCACTGGCCCAGCCGATCGCCAGCAATCCTGTACGATGTTTGTTAATAGTGCGATTAATTTAGCTCGCGATCGCCTCTGGATTGCCAGCCCTTATTTTGTACCCGATGAGCCTACCCTAGTAAGTTTAAAGATGGCAGCACTGAGGGGTGTAGATGTGCGCTTATTGCTACCTGGTAATCCCGACCATCTAATCGTTTTCCTTTGTTCTTTTTCCTATTACACTGAACTTCAAACCGCAGGGATTAAGCTCTATCGTTATCGTACTGGCTTTATGCACCAAAAAGTTATTTTGATTGACGATGTCCTGGCAGGGGTAGGCACTGTCAACCTAGACAATCGTTCTTTTTTATTAAACTTCGAGATCATGGCTTATGTCACCCAAGGTGACTTCGTCTTGGATGTGGAAAAAATGCTGAAGGAGGATCTGAGCAACTCAGAGCTAGTTGATTTATCTGAATACGAGCGGCGATCGTGGTATTCTAAGTTAGCTATTCGAGCAGCAAGGCTGGCAGCACCTTTGCAGTGAGCTTAATTAAATTTGACCGAAATAGTCCATCCAATCGATTTTTAATAGGTTAAAGCTTAGAGCTATAAGCTGATTGCTTAAAACTACTTACTGACTGGTGGTAAGCTATTCTGAAACTGATTCCACTGGGTATTATCTGCAAGTTCCCTACTGCATTGGAGTTTTTCTGCTTCGTTTTCAATATCTGTAATCCGAGCTTCAGAAGCTGGATGATCGCTTAGAAACTCTGGGATCTTGGCATCCTCACCCTCGTCTAATATTTTTTGGAAAAAAGCTGCTGTACCATCACAAGCATAGTCTGTGTCTGCCAAATAATGAACCGACAGGCGATCGGCCTCTGCTTCCTGTCCGCGACTGTAATTGAGGTTAGTCAGATCGGCTAATATTTTCCCAAAGACTACATCTGTCAAGCCTACACTGGGATTCCACAGTGCAAACTGAAGTAGTTTTTTCGTCCCATATTCCTTTTGCATTCTGATGCTACTGTGCCGACGCTCAGCATGAGCAATTTCGTGACCTAGGACTCCTGACAGATGATCTTCGGCATCTAGATAGCGAATTAGCCCAGAATAAACATAGATAAACCCACCTGGGGTAGCGAAAGCATTGAGAACATCATCCTTATGAATAATGCGTACTTTATCATAGGCAAAGATATCAGCATATTTGATTTCATCTGAGGCAATGATCTGTTGGACAATTCGGTTTAGATGCTCATAAGCCTCTGGGTAATCTTTTTCAGACAGCAGAGGATATTCCTCAGGATCTTCTTGAAGAGTGCGGACTGTTTGTTTTCCTAAAGCAACATCTTCATCGACTGGGAAAACAGGTTTTTTGGCGAAAAAAGCGAGATAAATCCAGGCAGGAACTCCAAGTACTAGGACTCCTGTGATGAGCCAACGCATTATACGCAACATGAAACGAATGCTCCATTCTCATTTTCATAGAGCCTCTTGATTTGTTTGAAAAGGCTGCACCATCAGATTATCATAAGTGAATAATCTAACCAGATTAAAATCCCCTTAAGCTTATATAGAACGAAAACGATAGTATTTGAACAAAAAATATGGCAAGTGTTCAACAGCATCTTGTGAGAGGACTAGCAAAGGTTTTTCCTAACGCTTTGTTTTATAAACCGACCAACTCTAAACTCGTTGCTTTAACTATAGATGATATTCCGACGCCTAATGAAACGGAAGATGATTCTACCAATCTAATTCTAGATGCGATCGCCAATTTTAATCAATCTCTTCCCATTTCTCATGTTCGAGCAACCTTTTTCGTAATCAGCAGCCACCTCGGCGATCGCTCAAGCATACTCGAACGTATTCTCCAAGACGGACATGAAATCGGCAATCACGGTGTAATTGATACTACTCATGCTTACCTTTCTGCTGTGGATTTTGAAACACAACTACATCAAGCTCATCAAAGATTAGTCACTCCTCAACCAACCCAAATTCGTTGGTATCGTCCAGGTCGCGCTCTTTATCATCGTAGTATGCTTAAAGCGATCGCTCGTCTGGGAGAAACTGAAGGCTATGAAATGAAACTAGCGCTAGCATCCGTACTCCCGTTAGACACCTACGAAAGATTCGATAATCCTCAATTTACAAGTTGGTATATGAACCAGTTTGTCTTTCCAGGGGCGATTCTCGTTCTTCATGGGGGGTCGAAGAGACGTTCCCAGAACACTGCTAAAGTGCTACAGCGACTTTTACCTACTATTACTCAAAAAGGCTATCAGATAGTAACACTGAGCCAGCTATGGGATGAGGGGGAAAACTTAATTATTTAATCTATTTTGTAAATCTGAGAATTACAGTTTAGAACGCTACTTGGTATCGGGAACAGGGCGCTCTACTACTCTCTGGCGTCGACTACCAAAGAGGTGGGCATATACGTAGGTGAATTCGCTTCCCAAGAAGAAGAGCTGGCAGGTAAGGTAAATCCAGAGTAAAAGAACCATCACACTGCCAAGCACTCCGTAGGAAAGAAATTGGCTGCCGATCTCAATGATGCTATTACTGACGAGATACTGAAGGATCCCAAGTAAAGATTCGGTTATTAGCGCCCCTAGCCAAACATCACCCCAAGCTACCTGAGTTGACGGCAAGATTTTGAACACCACCATGAGCGCTAAAATCAGGAGCATAAATATTGAGCCCTTCTGTAATCCTTTGATCAATAATAGAGTGTCGATCTTGATAAAATCAATGGATTGGTTGAAGTTATCTACAATTTTGAGCATAACTTTGATGGCAATATCAGACAACAGGGAGAGTAGCATGACCAGAACTGTCACCATTACCATCCCAAACGCTGAAATCTGACCTTTCAAAAAATTTAGTGCGCTCCCTATCAGATCATTATTGGCAGGCTGTACTTTTTGGACTTGCCAAATTTTGTCGACAAAACGCTTGAGAGCACCGAAGACTTTACTAGCTGAAAATAGCAGTAAAGCAAAGCCAACTAGCCCTGCTCCTATACTGCTCTGGTTGAGATTGAGCAACGTACTCTTAACAACACTGTAGGCTGAAGGCGGAAGCGAAGCTTTAGCCAATCTGAGTAACTGGTTGTACACATCGGTATCGGCACCCAGCAGAAAACCAACAATGCTGAGAATCACTAACAAAAGAGGAAAGAGAGAGAAAATCCCATAGTAGGCTAAGGCTGCACCCATCTCCGAACATTCATCTGCTTGCCACTTGAGAAAGGTTCGAATTATTAACTGAACAGGCTTAGACTGGATAATTATGGTTTTGAGGCGAGGGCTCACTGGCAATCCTCTAGTTGAAAGTTATCAGAGTTATTGTAACTTGTTTTAATTAAGTACGAATCTCTTACAGAATTATGGATTTTATGTTATGTAGGTTCCATTTACCTTGAAATTTTTCAACTACGATAGGTTGAGCGATAAATTGGGGCGGGTCGCCTGCTTTGACATCGATACGTAGACCAGAGTAGGGACGGCGTTTTTGAGAACCATATCCCTGACGACCGATAAACAAGTGTGAGGTTGCCACCTGCTGGGACTTGCCGTCAATCTCCTCCAATATATTAGGCTCTTCATTCCGTTGACGACGAAGACTGTAACCACTTCCACCACATACTAGGCAGGGAATATTGGCATCCGCCAGGGTACTGTTGGCAGTGCGCAGATATTCTAGACAGTGGGCATGTCCGTTAATAATCAAATCTACTAGTGGTCGACCCTGGGACTGTTTGCTAAGAGCCACTTGCACTTCTTGCAACACCTGACGCAGATTACGACGGACAGCCAGGGTTTGGGCCTGTCGCCATTTAGTGGCTTCTGTGACATAAGGGGGATGATGAAAATACAAAATTCTTCCTCTTGAGCTGGGATCTTGCCAGGATGTAATTAGCCCATCTCGTAGCCAATTAAGCTGTTCTATATCGATTTTATTCTGTGACATTGGTGGTTTGAGCTGTTTCGAGATATCGCGTATTTCCTCTTCTAACTGGTCAACTTCTCCAGCAATGTCATCGATTTGCTCTGCTTGATGGGGATCGTTTTGGTATAATTTTACTGCCTTTTTTAGAAGAGTTATTTTAGCTTTTTCAAGTTCGCTTTGCTGCTGGATAAGTCGCTGGCGGTAGTCTAGCCCCTCCATACCACCTGGAAGGGGTTGTGGCTCATTAAAAGTGTTAGAGTCCAAGGCAAAGAAGTCAATTCCGCCGTAACGATAGCTATAGTAGCGGTTGGGTATACGGGTGAACTCACCTGGCACATAGCGCAGACAAGTGCCACCCTTTGCTGAATAGTGCTGTTCAAGGTGGGCTTTAAGCTGAGTTCGATCCAGATTACGAAGGTAATCGATAAAGGCTTGAGTATAGGCTTTTCCAGTGTAAGAGCCGTGCCAGCCCACATCTAAGTCAATATATGACCGCAGCCGCTTAAGAAGCGGTTTGCTTAGTATTGAAAGTCCCCCTAAAACTAAGGGTAGATCGTAGTAATCATGGTTACCCAGTGTGGGTAAAAACGGGTATTTAAACACCATGCGATCGTATTCAATGGTTTGGGGATTTTCTCCACCCACCAGCCATTCTCGATAGGGATCGATGAAATTATCAAGATATTGCTCGCTAGAACCTACTAGATAAACTACATCACCAGTATGGAGATAAAACCGCACATCCCGATTTTGGGCTAACATGGCTTCGGCTACTCGCCGTTGGGGGCTATCCCCTTTGTAGCGTCCCGTACCGCTATCACCAAACACCATAAAGGAAAATTCCCTGTCTTCTACACCACTATCATCGATAAAAAGTTTTGTTTGATCGATATTACGTTCTGCTATTAAGGGATGTTGCCAATAGACTCGTTGTTTCATCTTGCGGATTTTAGTCGCGATCGCGGGATCTTTCGCTAAAAGCATAAAATTCACGTGTAGTAATAAAATAAAATTTAAAATATTATCGAACTGCCAACAATCCAGCGAGGGCAGAACTAGCTGCGGAAGATAGGGCAATGACTAAAAACCAAGTAGCAGCGATCGCAGCAGCACGACGAATCTCGTTGAGCTGCTTTAAGGCTTCTTTTTCTAATATGGCCAGTTCCCGATCGATTTCACGACGAACTCGATCGAGCCTAGCCTGAATGTAACTATTGACTGTATCGGAAAGATCGTCACGAGCCTGAATGAGTTGAGCGATCGCTGCTTGATTCCAAGATTCTATACGACTACGAAGAGCAGAAAGAGGTGAATCTGGCAGCCATAGACTCAGAGTGTGGGAGAGTTGCTCGACACTGCTACTTAGAGGGACTAGAAGATTGTCGAGTTCCCGATCGATTAGCTCTAAGTCTAGGTTAGATAATTTTAGGGCATTTAGAGTCTTGGTAAGCTTTTCCCAGAGGTTGGTCAAGGCAGCCTGAGCCTCTTGCTGGGCTAATTCGAACTGCTCAGTAATTTCCTGCCAGGTGGTTTGCAGGGAATGGGATATTTGCGACCGTTCTGAGGAGGTGATGTCGTCCCGGTGAGCGAGGATAGTTGCGATCGCTTTTTCTTCAGGTAGCTCTGGCAGTTTTTGTCCAGTCTTCTGATTAACTCCGACAACAGTCTGCTCGATAGTATCCACAATTTTGGCTCGTTTCACCTCCTTTTGGAGCATTTTTTGTAAGTCACGGTGCATTTTTTTAGGGTTCAATGCCTCTTTAGGGTTATGTTGCAAATAGCGTTGGATGGATTTTTCAAACCGTCGTTCTCGATCCTGGAGGCGGGTGAGCCATCGTCGGGGTAAACGTGCCGCTGCATAGATTTGTGCTTCTAACCACTGCAACAATTCTCGCATTTGGCTACCGTCAAAGCGAAGCTCCATCATCACCGTTAGCAGGGGGCTCCAATCAATTTGCGAAAGTTCCTGGGTTAGATTATTCAACGTCAGCTCTGGGTCTCGAATCAGAGATAATAGGTGAGGTTTTAAGTCTTCCAGACTAAGCTGCTCGATGTTTTGCGATCGCATCATCTCTTCTAAGGTTGCCGTCAGACGTTGAGCAAAGGACTGAGTATCTATTGGCGATTCCTGAATCTTGGGCATCTGCTCGCGCCAGCAGGCTTGAATATGGCTCACCATCTGCTCTCTTTGGTCAGCTGCCAGACCTTGACAATGGCTAAGGATTTCGTGCAGGGTTTTTGCTTCCAGATTAGGCAAGGCTCGATCTAGTTCCCCTGAATCCACTCCAGCTTCTTCCACAAGAGTTTGCAGCTTCTGCCTAATACTAGCTTCGGTCAATTTATCCAGAGCAGTATAGGTGAGATAGGCAGTCAATTTAGCTTGAATTTCATCGATCGCACTCTGCACTTCCGCCCGTCTCGATTCAATCTGCCCAGCTCGGGTTTGTACGTACTCAATCAATGCGGTTACTGCTGTAGGTAAAACCTCTGAAGATAATTGAGTGTTCTCTTGCAGCCATTGCTTAAGGGTAAGGGGTTCTAGCTGAGTATTTAATGCCAAAATAGTTTCAGGGGCAATCACTTCCAATAAAGACTCCAAGGTTTCAGTTAATTGCTCTGGTAGTATCTTGTCAGGGGGCAATACCTCAATCTCAGCTTTAAAAGCTTGACCTAACTGGTTTAACTGTTCCTGCTCCAGAGCTTCATTAGCCTGACTAATAGCAGACTGACGCAATGATTCTAACTGAGTAGCCAAGGATTCCACTTGCTCAGGGGATAAATCACCACGCTGAAGTAAGGTCTGCATAAATGTATCCTGATTCAATAGGTTGAGCTGATGCTTCATCTCCACTGGATCGGCTTCTGGATCGAAGAATAAATCAGGAATATCTTCTGATAGCACTGTTGGATTCAATTCCCAGACTGCTGCTGAAAGGAGATAATTTTCCACATCTTCGGGCAGAATTGTTAAAGGCTTAACATCTTTAGCAGTCAATTGCTGAAACTGTTGCCAGAGTCTTGCCACATCCCACTCCGAGAGATCTACTTGATTGAGCAACTCATCTAACAAGGAATCTGCATCTACCATATCCAACAATGCAAACAACATTCCTGAGGCATCTAATTCTCCAGCAATATCTGATGATTCTAATGAATCAGTATCTATGAGGAGATTATTTGGTTTTTCTTCATTTAGATCTTCACTCTCTGATTCTTCGCTCTTGGTCTCTACTTGCCCAACATTCCCATCGGTAAGTGTAGGTAAAAGGTTTCTCTCCTCTGTTTTTTTTGTGGCTATTTCTGAGCTTGGCATCTCATTGAGCAATTTCACCAACTCCGCAGCCGTATTTTTTTTAGGAGCTTGGTTGACAACCCTATTCCATAGCGGGGCGAGCTGGTCAAGAATCTGGGCAATATCTTGCTCAGAAAACTGTGTATGCTGTTGTAATAGTTGATCTAACTGGTTACGATCGACAGTATCTAGTAATTGCTGTCCTGCCAAAGACTGGAGGGCGGGCATTGTTATCAGCAACTTCAGCACCTCTTCAACTGGTTGGAGATCGAAACGAATGGAAGGCAAATCTTTCACGTAGGTTTGGATGCGAGAATCGAGATCGAAATTAGCCAGGGCAGTTTGTATTTCTTGCTTAACTGTTTTTTCCGATACAGTAGATGATCGACGAAATAAACTCGCGATCGCTTTCAAGAGCTGCCCCACACCATCTACAACTCCACCTAAAATCGTCTGTACAATAGCTCCTAAGGTTTGGGAACTCAGCCAGGTTAGAATCAAGAAGTAAGCTGACCACAACACCAAACCCGAAATCATTCCCAGGATTGGTCGATCTACTCGGCTGAGTTTAACGGCAAAAAAACTAGCAGGAAAAATAGCCAAGTTAATCCCTATCATCAATCCCAGTCCCGTAATCAAACCAATGGTATTGGTTACATCTGAGGATTGGTCTGGAGACGATGTTGGTAAACTATTAGAAGTATCTCTGCCAGGCTGTTGGGTGTTGCGACCTGGTATTGAAAATCTACGCTTCTGCCGTCGCCTCCGTCGCCGACGAGCTACTGGTGGAGGAGTGATTGTCTCTGGGTCATATTCACTGAATGCTTCCCCCGACAAGGTGTCTTCAGGCAAAGTTGTTGAGAGGGTATCTGACGACTCCAACTTCATTGCAATCTTAATACCCAGGGCAACTAGTCCCGCGATGACCTGTAAAATTGCCACGATTAACTGAAAACTAAAGGCCATTAACAGCCCAGCCAGCAATACTGCAATCACTTGAGAGCCAGGAACTGCGATCGTCACCTGTTGTGTAGTGCTTATGGGTTCAGTCATTAACAAGAGTTCACCTTTAGGTTTCCTTTAATTATCGTTGTCCAACTAATTGTCTTAGCAGGAGCCACTCTTTTTATTTTGAGTCCCCAAAACTTTGATAAATGTTTTAAAAGGAACAAACCAGCCACTACGCCAGAAAAAGATAATCATTGCCATAGCCGATAAACCCATTATGGCCAGTGCCATAGGATAACCCCAATACCAGTTTAGTTCTGGCATATTCCAGGGTGATATCTTGGGATTAAAGTTCATGCCATAGAGTCCTGTAATAAATGCTAGGGGGGTGTAAATACTCAGGACAATTGTGAGAAAATTCATGGCATTGTTGGTGCGATTATTAACCGATGAAGTATAAACATCGATCGAGCTGTTGCTCAAATCACGATAGCCCTTGGCAGTCTCGATGGCTTGGAGAGAATGTTCGTAACAGTCTTGTAAATACTCTTGTACCTGGGGACTAATCAGATCCTGGCGATCGCGCAGCAGTCGTTTTACCTTGTCTCTTTGCGGGTTTATAGCACGACACAGGGCCAGAAGCTCTTGTCTAATTTGGAAAATATCTTCAATTACCTGCTGATTGGGCTGAAAAATAGCCCGATTTGAGATTTCCTCTAGTCGAATGCTGTAGTCTTCCAGTAAGGGAAAGAATCCATCGATCGCCGTGTCCAAGAGCATATAGAGCAGATAATCTGCCCCCAGTTGGCGAATCTGACCTCGATTATTGCGGATATGTCCGCGCACAGCGTTGAAGGTATCGAAGTTGGGTCGCTCTTGTACCGTCAATAAATATTGGTTGCCCAGGATAAAACTAATTTGCTCGCTGATAAATCCCTGCCGATCTGAGGTTGGTTTCACCATGCGAGAAATTACGAGCAGTGAATTCTCCACTTCTTCTATCTTAGGGCGTTGAGGTATATTGACGATATCCTCTAACAATAAGTGATTGAGGTTAAATATTTGACCCATCTGTCGTAAAACCTCTTCACTGCCCAAGCCCTGTATGTCGATCCAGGTCACGGTATTTAGGTCATCTAAATACTCTTGGCAGTTCTCTAAAGAGGCAATCTGTGTACGAGTTGCTTCCGTTTCACTATAATTTATCAAGAAAATTTGCGGATAGTAGGCATCAGAGGGAATCTTGAGCTCCCCAGGTAAACTACCTGGAGCTTCAACAAAATAATCATTCAAATAGGTATCCTCATTCTCTTTAACCAACGGTACTTGGAAATTTGACTCACTCGTTGGTTGTCGTCGAGAACGAGAATATCCAGATTCAGAGCCAACTTGCTGATTAGCCATGAAGATCGAGCGGGAAAACTACACTGACTATTAATATATCGTGAATTTAGGATAAGCTTAAATCCTGATAATTTCGGTTTCATTTTTCTGAATTCTAAATTTTGTCTCCTTATCAAAACCATTAAATTATGGTTGCCGAACTGAT
>JASJEI010000024.1 GCA_030064795.1 Pleurocapsa sp. MO_226.B13
AGTTACATTAAATTAATTTAATGTAACTTGATTATAGCTCAAATTGAGCTATAACTTGTAATTTAGATGCTATCTAAAAGTAGAAATTAAAACATACTATTTAGCATTTGTTAAGACTGAATATTTTTAGGTTTAAAGTGAAAATTTATATACCTCTTTTTTATTCTGAAAAAGTAAAAAGACCAGATAGAAGATACTTTTTAAATAATATTATTGGAGAAGATTTTATTATTTTAGCTTTATCTTTTTCTTATTCCAGTTCTCACCCTTGGCTGAATATTCTCGGTTTGTTTTTACTACAAATGGCATTTTGGTGTATTTACGAACTTGGATATATTGAAAATGATAAAATCGGTGAAAAATTTGAAGATAAAGCCGTTTTGTCCTATAACTATAAAGCTTACGAGTATTCATTTAGTTTATGGCAACCTTGGCTGTGGTCTTTAGGCTTGTCTATTCTAGGTATATTCGTTTTGGCTATCGATGGATTAACTAAAGCTTTAGAGATAGATTTTTTCGCCTTTGGTGAATATAGTTATCGTCTAGATTGGATTTCTAAAGAATTAATTTTCTGGAGCTTATTTCTTTTATTTTTAAGAGGTTTATTTCACGTCTACAATCATATTAATAAACAGAGTCGAGTCTGGTTTTATTTACTCTTACAAACTTGCCGTTACTGTGGCTTTTTAGTAGTTATGACTACTAATATTATCGGTTTGATGCTATTAGTGAGTTCTATTTTAACTCGCTCAATTCAATATATTCTATATCGCTATTTAGGCGGTAAAAATAGTAGTTGGCCCATGGATTTTCCCCGATATTTCTTTTGTCTATTAATATATTTAATCTTGATGGGTGTATTGGTCGCAAACGATCGCGATCTATCTTTACTACTCAATCCTCAAGTCCTGCTGATCTCAGCCTTTTGCCTTTTGCGGGGTAGCAAACATTTTTATCGGGTGTGTACCCAGTTTGTTCATGTCAGTGAAGATGGATCGAATCAAGTTAGCTAATACTACTCGGCAAAATAATTACGATTCCTCGATGTGTTTAAGCTTCTAAAACAGATTCTTATTTTTAGTTCTTACCCGTTGATATAACTCTTCCATAGTTTCGATAAAGGAATTGTCTTGATGCCAAAAAGGAGGATAATCTCCTTGTTTTTTAATAGCGATCGCCGATACACTATTTTTAGTGGGAACATCAATTGTTTGAGGTAATCTTTTTGTTCCCAACCAAAATTCTTTGGTACTAGGTTTTTCTTTAAGTGGTTGCTTGGTTACTCTGGCGTACAAAGAATCAGAAAGTTCAACAGGAACTTGTTTGGTATTTAATTCTTCAGCTAGAATTTTACCTAATGGTGTTTGAGTCAGTTTTTGCTGTAACTCTGATTTAGACAATCCCCGCAATTCAAATAACAAAAAGGGATTCTCGTCTAATTGGGCCGCAACTAAATAATATACTCCCGCAATATGTTTGCAAGGATTGGCATAGTCGGGACAAGAACAATTAGTTTTAAAATCATCGCGACTGTAGGGTAAAAGATGTAGTCCTAATTCGGAGAAGCTAAACTCGATATTATCGGGTACTTCGTTGAGTAACAGGCGTGAAATAGTACTGGCTTTAGAAGATAATTTGTCTATGACTAGATTCCATTTTGATTTGGCAATGGGTTTAATCTCAATAGAAATTTTATAAGTCGGTTCTTTGTACACTCCGAAGTAGGGATTAACCGAACCTCTGACTGTTGCAGTGATTTTATTACCCTTAATATCAAAACTTTTTACCTTATTACCCCTAGCATAAGAACGTCCCCGTTGTAGCCTACCAGCATCAGTAATCGATTCTAATACCTCGATAAAAACCTTTCCCCACCAAGTTCTAGTAAATTTAGCCATAATTTACTTTGTCACAGAATGCTAAATTGAGATTTTTAAATTTAATTCGACTTAACCATCGAAAGTTGTAAATTGAAGTAAGACAAACTTCCTTACTACTCAGTATAATCCGTGGGCAAAACAGCAAAAACAAAACCTAAAAGCGGTGCGACCCCGCGTCCTAAAGGATACACCTTCGGATATCGACGCCAGGCGCAAGGGAACGCGCACCAAGACAAACGTCACAAATTTTTCTTCAATACTTACTCCGACTGTGGCTTTACCAAATGTCCCAAGTGCGATACAAAAACGAAAGTCAGGAAATATCCCCTGGTAATTGGTATTGATGTATCCCCTGGTAATTGGTATTGATGTCAAGCCAATACAGCTACTCTTACTTAACAAAAAGTGTAAATATTGTCCGAGTTGCGATCTGATAATTGCCAAGAAACAGGAAATTGAATCATTAATTCCTCAACTGAGTGAAACCGATTATTTAGTTATCGGTACAATGGACAGAAAAGACTGGGTTGAAGGGGTTGAAGGTAATAAGGGTTCTCTATCTCCCGCCGAAATTATGGAACGAATGTATCTTTTCAAAAAAGAATGGGATTTTGAAGTTATTCCCGCAGGTTGGTATCCTGCTGATGATTAACCAATCTTTTATTCTTTATGCTTCAGAAATTGTAGAAGATGAATCGACACAGGGAGATCCTGCGATCGCTAGATTAAGACTAAATTTACTACAATCCCTAAATTTTCTCGACCTTACACGAGAAGCAGTAGAATTGGCACAAGAATTTTTACACCAAAGTAATTTACCATTAAAAGCTTCAAATGATGCTTTGCATATAGCTCTTGCTACGGTTTATGGTTTAGACTACTTGTTAACATGGAACTGTAAGCACATGGCAAATGCTCAAATTCAGAGAAAGCTATCGCAAATAAGCTGAAAGCTGGGATACGATCTACCAATTATTTGTACACCCTATGAACTAATGGAATACGATATTTCGGGAGAATAGACATATGTATAAGAATAAAATTCTCGAAGAAATTCATAAATACAGAGAAGAATATGCCAAATCTTTTGACTACAATCTTAATGCTATGTTTAGAGATTTGCGTAAGAAGCAAAATGCTCATTCTCATAAGGTTGTGAAACTTCCAATTAAACGGAAACCTAACCAGTCTTTAACTTAATAACTTTTTCTCAATTAGTAGATTGAGAAATTATCCAGATAGAGGCGATCGCCAGTAATTTGATAAAAACTAAAAAAGCTTTGACTAACATTTGGTTTGACTTAATTCCATCTAACTCAGCTACCAATAGAAGTAAACTTATTGACTGAGTATTGTATTAGTATATTACCAAGATATAAGTTCTTATATTAGTATTTCTATGACTTATAAGCAGCAAGAATTCTATGTCATCATCGAACGAGACGAAGATGGATATTATGTAGGAGAAGTTCCCCAACTGCAAGCTTGCTACAGTCAGGGAGAAACGATTGATGAACTAATGAAAAATATGAAAGAAGTAATCGAACTTTGCTTGGAAGAAGAAACTGAAGATTCTAAAACTGAATTTGTTGGCATCCAAAAAATTGTTATCTAATGCCTAAACTACCAACAGTTAAGGCTAACAAAACGATTAAAGTTTTAGAAAAAATTGGTTTTCAAAAGATAAGACAAAAAGGAAGTCATTTAAGAATGAAACATCAAGATGGTCGCGTTGCAACTATTCCTATTCATCAAGGAAAAACTATTGGCAAAGGTTTATTACGTAAAATCTTAAGAGATGTCGAGTTGTCAGTAGAGGAATTTATTGAACTACTGTAAATATACTTATTAAAACTATTGGCGATCGCCCTTAATCCTTTAGCCTATTGATTCTTGCCAAAATAAAAACCAATCGCACTACCAATTAATGTAGCTTGTGAAGTAATAATTAAAGTCAGGATTTCTTTTCTTTCGCCTTCAGCGATACCAAATCCAATTACCGTAAAACAGAATAAAATTGTCGTGCGATAGATACCGACAATGGCGATCGCTAATTTACCCCTGGTAGATTCCTGAGACTCGGCAATTCTGGCTTTGTAGGACTTTTAAGTAGCGAATTATCGAGAATAATGCTCGGAAAATCAAGACAATTTTGACTAATCAAAACTAGAGAAATTGTTGAGCATTCATGTTCACAGGAATAGAAATTGAAAACATTAACCATTTAGGAATAATTGCCGGAATAATAATGATCGCGATCGCCCTCGGCTGATTTTTCTCTTATTCTCTCTTCATCAAGTTCATAATCGTTCTTTTTCTTTATTCCATCTCTTTTTCATAACGATTTCAGATGTATTTCATCTGTGGTGCTGCTGGATGTGGGCTAAAAGTTAACTACATAGCACTCGCCGAGCGACTAAAAGCATTATTAACGCCCGCGATCGCGGCTCAAAAAACTATTATTTATTATGATTGCCCAATTCCCTAGATCTAGCTGTTGCGGTTTTTACCGCCTCGATTAGTGCCGAACGAAAACCTAGACTTTCTAACTTAGCCACTCCTGCAATAGTCGTACCACCAGGACTCGTTACCCGATCTTTGAGTATTGCTGGGTGCAAATCTGTTTCCTTAACTAAGGTTGCTGTGCCAAGTACTGTTTGGGTTGCTAGCTGAAGCGCGATCGCCCTGGGTAATCCTGAAGCCACCCCTCCATCAGCCAAAGCTTCGATTACTAAAGCCACAAAGGCAGGGCCAGAACCAGATAAACCCGTAACTGCATCCATTGATGATTCGGGTACTTCTACAACTTCTCCCACGGCATCGAAAATCGCTCGTGCTTGCTGGATATGTTGTGTTTTTGCCCTAGTACCAGGGGCGATCGCCGTCATTCCTCCCCCTACCGTAGCAGGAGTATTGGGCATGACACGGATAACTGGCTGATGGGGAAAAGCTTGCTCTAGTTTGGTTATAGTTACCCCTGCCAAGATCGAAATCACGGTACTTTCGGGATTGGGGGTAATATGGGCAACTACCGAATCAAACACTTGGGGTTTGATTGCCAGTAGCAGAGTTTCTGATGCGGATACAGCAGCTTGATTGTCTCCTGTCACTTGGACTTGATACTGCTGTGCTAAAAAATCTCGTCTTTCTACTCTGGGTTCGCTAACTAATATGGTGTTAGCAGCAAAAACTTGCTGTGCTAGGAGACGGGATAAAATAGCTTCTGCCATTACCCCGCCTCCAATAATACTGAGGCAAATACTATTAGATATCATTACCTAATAATACTATTAATTGAATGTATTATTGCGCGGCCACGTTTGGTTGTTGTCCCCAAGCATCGGGTGCAGGTACAGTTCTACGTACGTGAGGTTCGGGAGTATGTACATCTCGTAAAATCCCCGAAAGAGTGCTGACTTTTACCGAACTAGGTGTAAACAAAAAGATGCTTTCGCCGACTCGCTCTTGATGACCATCCATCGCATAAGTACCACCAGCAATAAAGTCTACTGCTCTTTGGGCTTCTTCAGGGTTCATAACGTTGAGGTTGAGAACTACAGACTTACGTTCTCGCAATGCCAAAATAACTTGAGGCATTTCTTCAAAAGAATGAGGTTCAATAACTACTACCTCTGAATTTCCGTTAGTTAATCCAGGCATACCGATTACATTACTTGGCTTCATTTTTTGCTTATGGTTATTTGTATGGTTGTTAGGAGATGAAATTTTGGTTAGTTCTGGCCGATCGTTAGATACTCCAGAGTTGAGGAAAGTTTGACCATCCACTTCCTCTTGGGATGGATCGTATTCTACATATTCTTCCTCTTCATTTTCGTATCCATTGTCAATCCCAAAAAATTCTTTTAATGTATCTAACATATTGCTGACAATTCCTATTAGTTTACGACTTAAACTAGCTGTTTTGATATTTCTTTAAAATATTGCTGAGCCATAGCGACAAGGGTTTGCCCCCATTAAATCTAATAAAAAACTGAATATTTCACGCTTGCCTATCTTTTTAAGTTATTTTGTGGTAGTTTCAGTTTTAAGGATTAGACTGGCTAGCAATTTCATTTCCGCAGATTGCAGAAAAGTGGCTGTTTTTAGAGAAATATCTGGCTTGGCGACTCAATTCTACTCCACTTTTGCCTAAATGGTGGGTTCGGTAAAATCTATTTCTTTATTTAAATTTAATTATCTTGGTTTTTGTTTAATAATCTTCACAATACTGCTAGAATTAGCCTGACTAGATTGGAAAAGTTTTAGAGAAAAGAGTTAAGAATAGCTTTTTTTCTTGGCATGAATAGTCAGACATACAACTGTGTAATTGCTTCAAATTCCAAGTCTTCGACTAGCTCGGTGAGTGAAGTTTTTAATTCTTCTTGTTCTGGGGGGATTTGCTGAATTAGTTCGATTAAACGGCTGTAACTACACTCATAAGCTCGCTGTAGAACTTGCTCGATCCATTCGGGCGGCATAACTTGGAGACTTTCCGCCGTAAGATTAAATTTAGACGCTTCAATTTTTGGTGGTTGCTGGTTGTCATAGAGATATTGCACTCCCAGATACTGTGCCATCTTGTCGAATAAAATTTCGGTACGAAATGGCTTACTGACAAAATCATCACAGCCATAAGCTAAGATTTTTTGGCGATCTTCTTCAAAGGCACTTGCCGTCAGAGCAATGATTATGGTATTTTGAGTCGCAGCAGAGGCTTTAATCTGCTGACTGGCTTCGTAGCCGTTCATCACGGGCATTTGCATATCCATCCAGATTAAATCGGGCTTCCAGCTCGACCAGAGGCTAATCGCTTCTCGACCATTGGCAGCTTCTTTGACTGTAAATCCTACCGAACTAAGAATTTTGACCATTAACTGTCGGTTGATTGATTTATCTTCGACGACTAAGATCCGAAATTCTGGCTGATGGGGAGCAAGTGCGATTGGTATTTCGGCAGAGGTTAGAGTTGTTGCTGGTAATACTGGGGCGGTGGCGATCGCAGGTATGTAAAAGGTAAAAGTCGTTCCCCGGCCGATTTCACTCTCAACGTTGATTTTTCCTCCCATCAACTCGACAAATACCTTACTAATAGATAGTCCCAGTCCCGTTCCTTCCGCTACCGTTCCTGCTTGAGCCTGCCCAAAAGCAGTAAAGATCTGGTTGATTTCTTCTGAAGCAATACCATAACCAGTATCTTCAACCGCAAAATAGAGTAGCTGTTGTTCTGTCCAGACTTTTAGCTGTACCTGTCCTTGGGCGGTAAATTTAATCGCATTGCCGATGATGTTAATCAGGACTTGACGTAGTTTTTGGCGATCGCTTTGGATATATTGGGGAACATCCCTATGGCGATCGCAAGCTAGCTGGAGTTGTTTGGTTTCTGCCTTGAGTCTAAAGAGGTTTTCGATTTCGACCAACAGTTGAAATAAATCGAAGTTAATCAAATTGAGAACAGTTCGTCCCGCTTCGATTTTGGACATTTCTAGCACATCGTTAATCAGACTTAGTAAATGATTGCTACTACTGTCGATTATATTGATGTATTCTTGATGTTTTGCCGAGAGAGTCTGGGAACTTTGCATCAGTTGAGCATAACCGAGAACGGCATTAAGAGGAGTCCGCAGTTCATGACTCATGTTAGCCAAAAATTCGCTTTTAGCTAGATTTGCCCGTTCTGCATCGTTTTTGGCTATTTTTAATTCTTCGGCTTGTTTTTGAGTCCGAGATAGTAATTCTGCTTGCTGGACGGCTACTCCCAACTGATTGCCAATTTGGAGCATAATTTCGATCGCTTCTGATTCCCACTGACGCGGACGAGATAGTTGATAGGCAAATAATAATCCCCAAAGACCATCACGAATAAAAATGGGGACAACTAGGTAAGCTTTGGCTTCGATTTGCTCTAATAATTCGAGATAGCAAGGTTCAAAGTCAGCTTGTTCGACATCAGCAACTGCCCGATAGCTATTTTTCTCACTAAAAATTTCTCCCTGTTGTTCCTGCAAGTAGGTATCTTGAATAGTTTTAATCGTGCAGTTGTCTGCATCGATCGCTACTTGAGTTAAAGTTTGGTTATCTGTCTGAGAAATTAGGGGGGAATATCCTTCGGTAACTGATTCTCCTACTAATTTTCCACTCCAATCAGGATTGAATTGATAAATCAACAGGCGATCGCAATTGATTGTGTGTAGCAGTGCTTCAGTTGTGTTGGCAAAAATCTCTTTTAAATCTAAACTTTGTCGCATTCGCTGGACGATGCTGCCGAGCGCTTGTTTTTGTTCTGCCCAATTTTGTAACTGTGCGGTGCGTTGCTGGACTCTGGTTTCTAATTCTTCGTTAATGCGACGTAAATCGGCTTCGGCTTTTTGGCGATCGCTAATTTCTTTTTGCAATTCTTGATTGAGAATTTCTAGCTGTTCGGGGGTTTTGAGCGAGAGAAAGCGTGGTAATAGGGTTGCCATTTCCGCAGCGGTATAACAAGAAACTAAAGCCGCCAAAGCCTTTTCTATTCCCGATAACCAATAATTAGGATGCCATAATGTCCAGATTTCTAGTAAATGCCCAGTACCACAGAGAATAATAAACGCCCCAAACACAATAAAAAATCCCTGAAAAGGAACATCGTTGCGTTTAAAAACAAAGTAGAGCAACATAATCGGAATTGAAAAATAGGCGATCGCAATTAGCAAGTCACTAACTAGATGCAGTCCGACTAGGGGAGTTTGCCAAAGATAGCAATGACCGTGGGGAACATAAGCTTGGGACGAAAAGATGTTGCTCATTCTTATTTACTGTTAGTTCTAGATTATCGGCGATAAACCAGCAACTAGCGACTAGCAACTCTTAGTGTTCCCTGTTTGGCTAGGAAATATTGCTTATCAATCGTCGCTCGATTTAGCCAGATAAATGCCAAACAAAATTAAAATCACGGCGATGCCACCAGTGAGATTGATATTTTCCGTAAAAATTATAGCAGCTAAAACAGCGGTAATTATTGGTTTGAGGAGAGTGAAGATGCCCACGAAACTAGAAGAAAACTGTTTGAGACTAAAAACCAATAAACTCTGTCCAAAAATTTGACAGACCACTGCCAAGGCGATCGCTACCAGCCAACCTCGAAGGGAAATAGGAAATAATTGCGCATCTGTTAACCAAATTAAAGGTAAAACCAGTAATGCCCCCAAACCGCATCGCCAAAACATGACTTGGGCAGTGGTATAGTCGCGATCGCGTAAATAACCTACTATTAGGATATTTATCCCCTGTATTAGGGCAGAAAGCAAAGCAATACTGTCGCCAACTAAATATTCTGTACCTAGTTGTAGATCGTCCCAACCGATCGCCATCCCCCCAATTATCGCTATAATCATGCCAACTACAAACTGACGATCGAACTGCTGCTTGAGGACCGACCACGCACCAAAGCTGATAAATAGAGGAGTGAGGCTACGCAGTACTGTTGAACTAGTTACGCTAGTGTGGGTAAAAGAAATTGCCCAAAGTATCGATGAAGCGGTAGCACAAGTACTAGCTAGAATTAACAAGCCATGTTGTTGATAGTTGAAGCTAAATTCTTTTGTCTTGACTGGTATTGGTTCTTTTGGCGTTTTGATTAGTTGCCAACCACTAAAAATTATAGTTGCAATCCATAAGCGATTAAAAATAATGACGCTAGGACTAATTTCGCTCTCACCAAGTTTTGTCAAGATGGGAGAGAAAGCGAGAGCAATTAATGCGGTCGATAAAATTCCCAGACTAAAAATATCTGAAATTGTTTTTGATTGCTCGATTACGTTGTTTGTAGATGCTAATAGACTATTTTTATTCAATCTCAGTCAGTAGTCAAAAAAACATTCAGCAAAAATTAAATTATTATTAAGCATAGCATCTCATGGTGAGCAATATTTGCCTCCAATCGAACTGCTGGCAACAAATCTACTCCCTCCAGCGTAAAATAATAACTATTGACGATCGCATTTGGAGTTTAAAAGTTACAAATTGAAACCACTCGACAAAGCTAACCATCAATCACCAACAACTGTCAGAGCAGTTCGCGCTATGACTAGCATCTTCGGAAGAGAACTGCCCCTACTAACTACCAATTACCAACCACCAACGATTAACAATTTATGTCTGCTTTGAGTCAAAAACAATATCGTAGTTTTTTACCGCGCTTTTATCGGTTGGCTAGCGTCGGTGTCTTGTCTAATATGATGGTACCCTTAGCTGGGTTATGTGACACGGCATTTTTGGGACATCTAAACGAACTGCGACATTTGGCCGGGGTAATTTTGGCAAGCATTTTATTTGATTATCTATATCGCATTCTCAAATTCTTGCGTAACAGCACCAACGCCATGACAGCGCAAGCAGTGGGAAAAGATGATTCAGAAGGGATTTTGTTAGCAGGTTTGCAGAGTGGCTCGATCGCCTTAGCGATCGCTTTATCAATCCTAGCTTTGCAGTATCCAATTCAAAAGTTTGGTTTTGCTCTTTTAGCTGGCGCGCAGGAAATTGAATTATCGGGAATTGAATATTTTAATGCCAGAATTTACGGCGCACCCGCAGTACTGCTCAATTTTGTTTTGATTGGCTGGTTTTTGGGTAGAGAAAAAAACGGGGTGGTATTGTTAATTTCAGCGATCGCCAATGGCTCTAATGTCTTGCTAGATTACTTGATGATTTCCCGTTGGGGTTGGGCAAGTATGGGGGCTGGTTTGGCTACTGCCCTCAGTCAATATCTAGCTTTGTTTGTCGGTTTAATTGCTGTAGCAATAACTATTGATTTGCAAAATCTAAATAAGGTTTTACCCCAAGTATTTAATCGTCAAGCACTCCAGGGTACTGTTAAGCTCAAGGCTAATATTTTGATTCGCTTTATCGCCCTGATTTCTGCTTATTCGATCTTTACTAACCTCAGTGCGGGAATAAGCACCGAATTACTGGCTGAAAATGGTTTATTACTCCAAATTGCTCTGCTAAGCCAGTTTACAATTCAAGGTATTGGCATGACTAACCAAACCCTAATTGGTAATTTTAAAGGTAAGGGAGAGACTGAGAAATTAATGCCCTTAATGGTGACGGCAGTTGTCAGCAGTTTACCCATTGCCTTGATGTTTGCCTTGTCTAGTTGGTTTTTTCCCGAAACTCTATTTGGGTTGTTGACCAACCACAGCGAAATCAATCGGCAGATTACCCAATATACCATTTGGTTATTACCACTGTTGAGCTTTACGGCGATCGCCTTTATGTTAGAAGCTTATTTTATTGGTCTCAAGGCAGGAGAGGTATTACGCAATGCCTCTTTAATTGCTTTCTTGTTTGTTTTTCTGCCTACTGTGAGTACAGCTTGGTATTTTAGCAACGTCGATTTATTATGGTTATCTTTGACTGTATATATGTTGTCATTGAGTATATATCTGGGATGGCAAATGTTAAAGACACAGCAGAGTTTGAGTCAAGAAATGCAGATCGAACTAGAGACTACTTAGTTTACAGCGGGATTGGGAGTTCGGAGTTCGGAGTTCGGAGTTCGGAGTTATTCCCCAAGTCCTCCAGTCCCCTATCTTCCTCCTTCCTCGTTCCTCTGATTCGAGCGATCGCCTTACACTAGAAGTTAGTCTTTGATTGCTAAGATAAGTCAATTCAACTGCAAATTAGAACTTAAGGTAGTTATAGTAGCGCAAGAATTGGGCGGAGTCGTGTTTACTTTTACTTGAGAATAACCAAAACTAGTCAATAGTTGAGTAATACTTTCTTTGGCTCTAGTGTTAGCAGTTTCTAAGATCCCATCACTACAAGCAGTATCGACAATTTCTGTCAGAGTAGTTCTTTGAGCTAAAGTTTGGAGCTGGGGGGCGACATCGGGGCCTAAATTAAGAAAACCGCGATCGTAGTCATAGACGCGAGAATTATTAAGATCGATTTTGCTATCTAATATCTTTGCTGGTGGTAAATTAATTTCAATACTCTGATGCTGACGATCGACTTGAATATCTCGATCGCTTAGCTGGTTTAGATCGACCCCCGCCCTAATTTCTCCCCTAGCAATGTAGAGTAGACGAGTAGTAGCGAGGGGAAAATCACCTAATTTACGCTCGGCGGAAGTCGGGACAATTTTTTCCATAGTTTGTACCGTAGTGGTCAATTCTTGTAAGTTCTGAATGCGATCGACAATTAACGCAGAATTAGCTGTATTTAATTCAATTGGTTGGGGTTTAAACAAATTACCAATTAAATTCAAAACGCGATCGCTGGTTTGCCAAATACTTAAGATAATCAGCACGACAATAAGATTGATCCCCCCAACTCCATAGAGAAATAATTTTTGCCAAAACGGTAGAGTAGTTTTAGAAGTTTTCATAGTAATAATCAAAAATATATTTAGTAATATATGCCAAAGTTTCACTGTCTAAGCACAGCAGTGATTTAAATGCCGTTAACTTTTGAGTAAATATAGCTATTTAAACTATAGCTAAATAATAAAAAGGCGCGAAACCAGTTCGCACCTAAATATTCTGAAACTAAAAGAGTTTATCGCTTCTTTTATAACTAAATCGGCTCGATTGAATACACTTGGGCGATTTAGCTAAAATTCTCTATTTTTGACTCAAGTAGAGACGTAGCCCGCCCATGACTCGCTCTCTGCTGAGTCTAACGACTTGTGCCGCGAAGCCCTAAAGGACTAACTTCGTGTCGCAAATCCTTTAGGGCTTGCGCAAACGCAACCGCATCGCATGCTACGTCTCTACTTAAAAATATCTAGAGCCAGTTACCAATCAACACAAATGGGGCCCAATAGTAGGGATGACGATATTGAGAGTCTTCTTCCGCCAAGAGAGCTAATTGAGCTTGACGCAAGGCTCTAGCTTTACTAATTTGAACATCAGCAGCCAAATTTTGATAGAACTTACCCATCAGATTGGCGGTGGCTTCATCATTAGCCCCCCAGAGCGTGGCGATCGTACTCCGCGCCCCTGCTCGTACTGCTACCCCTGCCAAACCGAGAATCGCCTGATTGTCACCTTCAGCAGTATTACAAGCACTAAGAACCAGCAATTCAATCGGTTGAGAACGTCTCAAATTACCTGCTCGCAACAAATTATCGAACTGATTAACGTTAATTAGAGGATTACCTTGTTCTGCACCACTGAGAATAAAGGTTTGGTCGGAAGTAGAGCCAAATTGACCGTGAGTTGCCAAGTGAACTACGGGAAAATCTGATTCCTGTAATTTTTGTTGCAAGCTGGATTGGGTAAACTCTTGATTGAGCAAGATTTCTGACTCATCAAAGATACTCTTAATAGTTTGAAGCTCGTCTTCTACTTTAGGAATGGGTGGAAAACGATAGCGAGGAAAATCTCTGGTAACTCCTGCTGCTAGTACTTTAATCGGCTGTCTTGTTAAGGGTCTGGGGGCGGTTAGCTGCAAACCCGAACTAAGGGCAATATCATAATCTTTTTGAATTAGATATTCTTGATTTTTTTGGTCGTAGAGCAAGGACATAGGGATATTGCGCAGCGAACCATCGAGTACAAATACTAGAGTTTTGACACCGCTTTTTTCCAGTTCTGCTTCTACTGGCTCGATCAACCAGTTATAAATCTCAGAAGCCAATGGTAAGATATCTTGCTGGAGAGATTCCTCTTGAGATTTTTGGATTAGGGCAATTTCTGTTTCTGCTTGAGCATCACCACGGCTACTGCGAATAGCTTCGGCGAAACCAGGATTGGTTAGGGAACGACGACGCAATTGTTTAATCGTGTTGTCAACCTTTTCCTGGGTCAGATTTAAGGTTGTATAGTGGCGTATAGGCTCTCCAGGAAGATTCAGAATTACCTCTAGGCGGTCTTGCAAGAGTATGGGATAGATTACCGCTGCTTCCGAGTCTACATCATCAATAGCTACGGGTTCTTCGGCGACTTGAGAACAAGGGTCGCGGAAAAAGTTATCTAGCTTAACAATTTGCAAAGATTCTAAAACATTGCGGGCTTGAACCAACTGGGGGGCAGTGGGTTCTTCTTCTAAAAGCAAGCTAATATATTCGCGGAAAATTGGTTCTACAGGGGTAGTTGCCAAATCGCTCCGCAGGGCTCTAATGGTGTTAAACGAGGCTTCATAGGCAGTCAAGGCTTTATTGCGTTGATTTTGGGCAGCTAAGATTCTACCTAACTGAGCATTCCAACGATAAGTAATTTCGGGATATTCGGCAGTGGGGGCTAGTTGTAAAGCACCTTCGGTGAGACGACGAGCTTCGGAATAGCGTCCTTGTTCTTGATAGAGGAGTCCCAAGTAACCCATTGCCTCTGCTTCTGCGGTGATGTTGTTGATTTGGCGAGCCTGTTCGATCGCAGTGGCCAGTATTTCGCCTGTTTTTCGGTCGATTCGATCCTGACGGATCAGACTTTTACCAAAATTGATTCTGCCATAGATACCAGCCCGATTAGCGGGAAAATTGGTTACTTCTGGTTCGATCGTGGCGATCGCTTCTTCGATTTGAGGTTGTAGCTGCTGTTCTAACTCGCGCTCTAGACGTTCCGAACCCTCTATTACTTGCTGACGAAAGTCTGGGTCATTAATTTCTAAGAGGTCGATATTGTTAGACAGATCGGCGAGCGCACTCTGCCAAAATTCTTGAATGTCTAGTAATAAGCTAAGACTATTTAGTTCTGCCTTGATGCCATCTAGTCGATCGGGAGAAATTTGATTGGCTCGTTCGTAGTAGTCTAGTGCTGCTTGATAGGGAGTTATAGCCGACTCTGCCGAGCCTCCAGAGTTAACAATTACGTCCAAAGCAATGGTTTGAGAGGGAAACCGATTTTGTTTTTCTAGAGCGATCGCTCTTTCGGCATTTCCCAGGCTGAGCAAGGTAGCGGTTTTTTGGCCTGGAGCGGTAATTTTATCCGTAGTTACCAATCCTAATTCTAAGGCTCTACTGGCAACCTGGGGATAACCACTTTCGCGCAGGTAATCTCCAAAACGCAATAAACCAATTACTTTATCGGTAGTATCGGGATACTGTTCAATTCCAGAGACATCGGGAAGTAGACGTGCTTCTGCTTCAGCAGTCATCGGGACAATTCCCCCTAGCTGGGGTTCGATGGTTTGAGCTTGCTCGATGATTCTGCTACAGTTGGTTTGCTCGTCGAGTTGAAATGCTTTTAAAAGGCTTTCGCAAGACTGAGGATAAAGTCCCAAGGCTTGTTGGGCGGTGGCGGTATTTAAATAACTTTCTCGGCGACCATCAATATTTCCTGCTGCTTCATAGGCTTTGGTCGCCTTTTGCCAGCTGTCGATCGCTTGGTCTAGTTTTCCTGCTTCGTAATATTCCTTGCCCTTTTGAGCCAGTTTTAATGGCTGTACCTCTGGAGCCTCTTGGGATACCGCAGGAAAAGCGATCGCGATGCTGATACTCAGACTAAGCAGAACCAAAAATCTGAGGGGAGTTTGGCGACCTTTGGGGGCAAAATTTAAGCGACTAAATCTTTTTTTGAGCCATTTGCTCCCATTTTTTAATAATTTGGATGTTAATGTTGGACTCATTGTTTTGTCTGCAACCTAATATATTAGTTTTAGTGACTTAACTATTCGTTAGCCATTGAATAGTAAACCTCACCGTTTCAATTAAGCTAACGGCTTTTAAAAGGGAAAATACTCTAAAGATAGATAAAGACCCTGTTCTTGCAAGGTTTCGTTACTGTCCTCCACATCTATTAAAGGAATACCATAATCTATACGGGCGCGGAGAATATCGCTAAGATTTAACTGTACCCCTACTCCTAATGATGCCACCGTATCTTCTTCTTGATTGATATTGTCCGAATTACTCCAGCTAGTACCAAAATCGACAAAAGGAATTGCCGAGATATTGCTCTGTCCGTTACTCCAGCGAGAAAAAGGAATTCTTACTTCTGCGGAGGCAAACCAACCACTGTCTCCGAGTAAAGCATCTTGGCGATAACCCCGTACACTTTCTGCACCACCCAAGCTAAATCTTTCTAGGGGGACGAGATCGTCAGAAGACAGTTGCAGATCGCTGCGCAGGAGTAAATTAATATTAGAGCGAGCATTTAACTGTCTCAACCACTGTACTTGACCCCGCCAAGCAAAAAATTCAGCGTCTGGCTCGCGATCGCCCACCGTAGCATCAAAGATATCTAACCCCGCACTAAATTGCGATCGCGCTGCTAACACATCTCTACGAGTCCTTCTCGTCCAGTCTTGGAAAAAGCGCAATGCTGATATTTTGGTTTCGCCATTTTCATCCGCACCAGGAGAAAGATCGGGAAAAGGTTCGTCTAGTAGAGTGATTTCATTAGTTTGGCGAGAAAATTCTAAACCCAGAGCAAATTCTTGAGTTGATTCCGAACTAGCCTGCAACAGTAGCGGTTGTCTAACAGTAAGCTCTAATTCATCGGTTTGAGAGTCGATATCTAAATCCTCAAAATCTTCTTCAACAATCTCACTGTCTACATAGCGGTAGCGTAAACCCACCGTACCATCCATGGCATTAAAGGGAATGCTATAACTGGCATCAAAGTCGTTACTACCATCGGTATTTTTATAGACAAAGCTAAAACGATCTGCGTAGCCCAAGACATTATTATGATTGAGTTCCAAGCCTCGCTGAAAGCTACCGACACTGGGAGTACGGTGATTATTGACAAATAATACTGGGTCAAATGCTGGGGCTTGATTGACATCGACATCCAAAGTCCAGCGATCGCGACTCAAGCCTACAGATAGTTCGGCATTTAGGCTTTCTACTAAAGGGTTTAGCTGTAGAAGTTGCAATGCTTCTTGTAGTTGCTCGATATTTAAAGGGGTTTTCGTCCCTCTTCTCAGACGAGACCGAATATAACTTTCTCTGAGACGACCATCAACATTAACATTAATATCTTCAACCCTGCCTTCGAGCGCCTGGATAGTTATGATGTCATTGCCTACATTCTGGGAAGGAATGACCACCCCAGAATTGATATAACCGTTTTGGGCGTAAAGCCTAGTTAATTTAGTCTCTATTTCTAATAAATCGGCAAAAGTTAGGGGACGGTTGCGATAATCTTTAAGTATTGTTTCGACTTCTGCGGGTTCTAAAACCGTGTTGCCTTCTAACTGAAATTCTCGGACTTCAAATTCTACCTCCGAATCTGGTATTCCTGTTTCTGGTAAACGATCTGGTGGTACATCCAAGAAGTCTTCAATTGGTGGTAGGGGAGTAATTCGAGGCTCTTGTTGGGTATCGGGTAAAGGAGAACCAGGCAATTGGTCGATATTTGTTCCTGGAGGTAATTGAGGAGTTTGAGCCAAATATAACTGGCTAGTAGGATTTGCCAGGGCAGGTATTCCCCCTCCGATCGCTAGTACCACTATTGAGATCGGCATTAAAATGATTGATTTGAAAAAGTAGCTGATTTTATTATTCATAAGCTTTTTAGAGTTTGGCAGTCAGTGATTACTTTACCGTCAAACTGAGTGCAGTCGGGATTATATTATTTTGCGAGTATTAAGACGATCTCTTTCGATCTCGATTAGTTTTTCTCGCCAGTGATTTTCTAAGCTTACTACGCTTGCACTTCAGCTAAAAATTAAAATTTTTATGTTTTTTGCCATCAATCTTTACTAAAATGCCTCGAATTTGGAGTTTTATTAAAGAATTTTACGCCCGACCAAGATTTCTCTTACTTCCAGCATTGCTGAATAGGTAGGAATAATGTGTAATGTTTCTGTAACTAAAGTATGTTCTAAGGCGGTATCGATCGCCTCGTGTAAATTTTCTTTAACTATAAGATTGAAGTTAGTTGCTTCGGGTTCGAGACGATCGCAACTATAGACTGTTCTCAGGGCTAAATCGTAAGTGCGATCGCCACTGACAATTAAAGTCCCTCCTAAGTTGACTAGTTCTTCTGTATCCACATCCCAGATCCAAGATACATCGGTTCCATCGGGAATGCGATCGTTAAGGACTAATAGGGTTGTCGAAGCTTTTCCTGTCTTTTTGAGTTCGCTAACCGCCCTAATGGTTTCATTCATTCCTACGGGATTTTTAGATAACAAGATGCGGACTCGTTTGCGATCGATTTCTAATTCTTCAGCGCGACCAAAGGCAGCTTTAAAATTTTTGACGGTATTAAAGATATTATCAGTTTTGATGCCAATTTGTTGAGCTAATAAAGCTGCGGCCAAAGTATTGTATTTGTTATAAACTCCGATCAAGATTTGGGGATATTTTCTGCTGTCTAAATCAGTCTTACTTTTAGCAAAACCACAGCTAGGACATTGATAGTCCCCCAGGTGAGATAAATATACTCCTTGATAATCTAAAAGATGTCCGCAACTAGGACAATAAATCGAATCAACAGCATGAGGGATTGCCTCTAAATATAATTCTGGTTCGTTTAAGCCAAAATAGAGTACTTTCTGTTTTAACTGCTGTCCCAGACTAGAAAGAGTCGGATCGTCAGCATTCAAAACAATAGTAGTTGCTTCTGGTAAGGGAGCGATCGCTTTTCCCCAACGTTGAGCGATGGTATCTACTTCGCCGTAGCGGTCTAACTGGTCGCGGAATAAATTTAAAGCCAGAATATACTTGGGCTGACAGTCCTTTAAAATCAAGGGCAAAATATTCTCATCTACCTCTAAGATGGCATAGTCAGCAGTTAGCTGCCCCGTAATGTCCGTACTGTTGAGTAAAGCAGTAATCAAGCCATTAATTAAGTTTGCACCACTAGAATTATGAACTACCTGAAAACCGCGATCGCTTAAAATTTGTTTTAACAACAAAGAAGTAGTGGTTTTACCATTTGTCCCCACTACCAAGATTACTCCTTTACTTACCTGCTGGAACAACAACGGTAATAAGCGAGGATGGAGACGACGGGAGATTTCCCCTGGTAAAACAGAGGCAGCACCCAAACGGAGCGATCGCACTACTTTGGTAACTATTTTTGCTACCCCAACCGCTAAACCCAAACGAACTCGATCTAATATTTGCATAATCTGTCTTCTGGCTCAAACATCTATCTTGACTTGATAACCTATTTTGTCGGAATTTTGCAGAAATAATTAGGATACAAGTCGCTCATCTGCAAAAACGTACAAGACAAAATTAAAAAATCACAGCTAGGGTAAATATTAGGGTTTAAAAATTCCTTTATTGTTGTTTCGATGAAGACTCAACTGCGAGAACAAGCTAAGTTTTGGTGCGATCGCGATCTGGGCAATTTAGAATTATTACGGGCAACTTATATCGACCATACTTTTTCACGACATACTCACGAAGGTTATGCTATTGGAGTAGTAGAAGCAGGAATCGAAGGCTTTCGCTATCAAGGTGCTAACCACGTTGCCCCTCCTAGTAGTATTGTCATTGTTCATCCAGGGGAAGTTCATACAGGACACGCAGTCACCAAATCTGGTTGGACTTATCGGATGTTTTATCCCGAAACTCATCTTCTGCAACAAGCAGCCTCAGAACTAGCCGACGGTTTGCAACCTCTTCCCTATTTTCCCGATCCAGTAATTCAGGACAGGCAACAGGCTGCACGACTGCGTTATCTACACTTGCGTCTAGAAAATTCTACCTCGTTGCTAGAAAAAGAATCGCTTTTGATTTGGACTTTTGCTCAGTTAATTAGCAAATATGCTCAAGCACCACCGCCAATTAAACCAATTAGTCCCGAAGCTGCTGCAATTCAACGCACTCAAGCATATCTACAGAGAAATTATGCCGAAAATATTTCTTTAGAACGACTTGCTAATTTAGTCAACCTCAAACCCTTGCGTCTACTAAGAGTCTTCCGTAAAGCCTTGGGTTTACCTCCTCATGCCTATTTAGTGCAGGTGCGCGTTACTGAAGCCAAAAAACTATTAGCAAGGGGAGTGTCTATTGCTGAAGTTGCTGCCGAGACAGGCTTTAGCGACCAAAGTCATTTACACCGTCACTTCAAACGCATTGTCGGGGTAACGCCTAAAAAGTATGTTAGAGGTTTTGAAAACAGAATTATTACCTAAAAGCGAATTCAAAAAACACGCTCAAGATCGCGATCGCCATCTCTTCAAAAATTTAGGTCATCTACTGGTCTGTCAACATTGATTTGAGGGATAAATATTAATAAGTATCTTCCCCTGCTTCCCCTGCTACATGCGGAATTACGCCTTTGTCCTGCTTCCCCTGCTACATGCGGAATTACGCCTTTGTCCTGCTTCCCCCAACCCATCAATTAATTATTGACAGAGTACTACAATGTCTACAATAGAAAGCAATTGGCGAAGCCTAGCTAAAGACATCGCCTAACACTCCTTTTATTTCTTAGCAATAATCCAGACAGCATGAACCAATCCAGGGATGTAACCGAGTAGGGTCAAGAGAATATTAATCCAAAAATCTTTACCCAAACCAACCTGTAAAAACACTCCCAGTGGTGGCAGCAAAATAGCAATGATAATCCGAATTGCGTCATTCATTAGCTTTTCCCTCGTAATGTTATTTCCATTTTAAGCAGTAGCGAAAAGCTAATAGTTATGCGATCGCGCCATTAAGCAAGTCGTTTAACGGGCAAATCATTGCCACTGCTAGTTTTGATGGAACGGTTAACTATGTAACTTGTTATGCTACTTTGCTGGATTAGATATCGTCTGCGCGATCGCAATTACTTCCTGGAGCCAAGCCTTTGCTGTATCTCCATTGGGTGCATCGAGTGGTTGGTTGGCTGACCACAGCACTAGCTCAATCAGTACAAGGTCAGGGGTAGACGGCACCAACAATGCTTCGATAGCATGAATGCCTTCTTCCAGTGATGTTGGATTAAAATTTGCTGTACGGCGCATCTCGGCATAAGCTTCATCGTCCGAAAGCACATCAGCGAAATAAAAGCTAAGAAATTGCTGTGCTCGTGCTAGTGAGATCGTTTCTTGTTGATTGAGTTGGGCGTATTCTCGTGTGATTGGCTTCATTGATCTTCAAATGCACGTACTACAATATCTCTTTGTTTTACGAATATATATATTGCTGATAGTATCGTAAAGTGGCGATCGCGGGTTTGGATTTTGTTTGGTCAACACGGTGGTTGTCTATGGTTCGGCAACCTCAGCATCCCCCACCGTCAATCCATCATACAAGAATAAGCCAAGCCTAATAATTCTATTTCAACTGATGGTAAGCGACGGGCTTCGGTAATACTAATAAACTTTCCTCCCAAATCTGCTAGTTGTTCGCTCGGAGGATCGACGGTGGTAAAACCAGCTAAATATACATCAATTGTCAGACCATCACAAAAAACGCTTACTTGAAATGTTTTTTCAATCTCAAGAATATTGCCAGACAGTCCCAATCGTTTTTTACTACTCGCAATTAAGTTTTCTGGATAATCAACAACAAGATCTTCAGAGATCTTGCTGTCAACAATTTTTGAAGAAGGAGGTAAACCATCAAAATGGCAAACAGAACCATTTAAGACCAAAAACATAATACGCGCACTGGTGGAGTGTTTGTGATACATAATTAAGCGATTGTTTTCCACGATTACTACCTCTGGGGCTAATCAATTTATCTTCGTGAGCGGGAAGACCTCGGTATCTGGGGCAATATCTTCTGCTGCGTTCCATAAGATTTTACACCGAGATTTCACCCTTACTCCTTCTATGCCAAAGAAGCGTTCGAGGATAGGGGCTACATTAGTATCCAGATTTGTATTAATTGCTAAATTATTCTCAGCTAACCAACCGCTCTCTCTGGCAATAATGCAATTGTCAATGCAAAATAAACTGATTTTTCCGCTTATTCTTCTCAGTCTGCTCGCAGCTAGTGCCTTTGGCTGGCAATGGTTTCGCTCTCAGAACCGCGTTTATCCCCTAGCGATCGCGACTGGAGGCCCGAAAGGAGAATATTATGCTTTTGCTCAAGCTTTAGCTAAAGTTGTCGCCAGACATCAACCGAAAATCCAGATTGAAGTCATCGAAACAGAAGGCTCTATAGAAAACTTAGAGTTGCTCTCGGACGATCGGGTGCAATTAGCACTGATCCAAAGTGATAACATAGTTTCCCCCTCGACCAAGGCGATCGCCTCTTTATTTCCAGAAATATCACATTTAATTGTTACCAAAGAATCTGAGATCGATAGCTTCAGCGAGCTAAAAGGAAAAAGAATTGCTCTAATGCCTAAAAAGAGTGGTTCTTATCAACTGTTTTGGTCTTTAAGCTCTCATTATGGTTTAACCGAGCTAGATTTGGAAGCGGTGGCATATTCTCCCGCCAAAGCTCATGCAGCTCTCTTAGAAAGAAAGGTAGATGCTTTATTTCGCGTTATTGCCTTGGGCAATCCTGAGGTTAGCCAACTCCTACACAATGGTCAAACCGAGCTAGTTGCCATCAAGCAAGGTGCAGCACTACAGCTATTTCGACCAGCACTGTTCCCCAGCCAAATTCCTCAAGGAACTTACAACGGTGCAGTTCCCATTCCCGCCGAAGATTTACCAGTGGTTGCAGTAGAAGCAGTATTGGTTGCTCGTGAAGATCTCCCTCAAAGTATTGTTTATGAGATTACTCGTATTTTGTTTGAAGCACGCAACGAATTGGTCAAGCAGAATATCCAAGCAGCAATGATTCGTCAGCCATCTGAATCGAGCCATTTAGGTCTATCCTTCCATGAAGGAGCCCAGACCTACTACAATCAAGATCGACCGAGCTTTCTGGTTGAATATGCCGAACCCCTAGGATTGTTGCTTTCGCTCGTCGTACTTGGCATTTCAGGCATTTGGCAGTTAAAAATGTGGTGGCAAGGGAGACAGAAAAACCGTGCCGATCTTTACAATCTCGAAATTTTGCAACTCATCGCTCAAATCAATTCGATGGAGGATTTAGAGCAACTGATTCTCGTGCGTCGTCACTTATTTGAAATTTTAGCCAAAGTGATTGTAGATCTAGATGAAGATCGAGTTTCCCCAGAATCGTTTCAATCTTTTACTTTTACTTGGAAAGTAGCTATGAAAGCAGTTAGTCATCGAGAAACTCTTTTGAGAGATTGACCACATTGGTCAATCTCATTGGTGATAATTATCGTTTTTTACTCTTTGAATTATTATCTGCTCAAGGGAGTAACAAAACGCAGCGATCTCTTCGAGGTGAGCGACCTATGCACTCGCCTTTCTACTATGACTGAGTTAAGTATCTAGTAAGCGATCGCTTTTATGCTTAAATTCCTGCCGTAGTCTGTTCAAATAAGCTAGTAAAATCGGTCGTCACTACAGCATCGGGAGCGTCTTCAGGTTTGGAGATGATATCGAAGGCTTTGTTGCGAGCATTTGATTCGCTTAGAGCTCTAACTACTACAGAGGCTACATCGGCTCTAGGAATCGAAGTAGGGATCCCGTCGGGTGGATTATTTAACAATGCATCATCCTTACCTACCAGCAATTGTCTGACTCCGCCCTGTTTATCTAGCAAACCACCAGCGCGGATAATAGTGTAGTCGATACCCGAATCGATTAAATACTGTTCGGCTTCGCGCTTCCAGATTAAAATATTAGCGTTACCAATGCGGTTAAGAGGATGATTGGGATTAGTGCCACCCATCGAACCAACTAGAACGATGTGTTTGACCCCTGCTTGTTGGGCCACATCGATCTGATTTTTTTGTCCGAGCCAGTCTACCTCTTCTGGCAGTCCTCCTGGTGCGAACTCAAACTGTGGTCTTTGTCCTTCCGAAGGTGGTGCAATCATTTTGGGAACGGCACTGGTAAGAACAACTAGAGCATCACAGCCTTCCATTGCTGAATTCAAGCTAGATTTGTCTTTGATGTCAGCAATAACAAAACCTTTTGTCGAGCCGAATAGTTCTTCAACTTTTTGAGGCGATCGCGCCAAACCGATTGCCTCGAATTCATCTGGTTCGTTGCGTAGTTTTTTTAAGACGAGCGAACCCGTTCTTCCTGTCGCTCCTGTAACCAATACTCGTTTCATTCTTTTTCTAAAACTTCATTTACAAGCTGCTTTCCTGATTATCCAACAGATGTTTATCATCTCAGATAGAGTAAAAGTTTATTGAACAATGAATCAAAAAGTTATCGATCGGGCTTATACTGTCTTTCACTGTGACAAGATTGAAATCCCACCGATGACCCTTCGGGCTGGAGATGCCGTAGATAGCTACGATTCAGCTCCTTCCTATGATGAGCAGTTAGACCAAGTGAATGATGATTACATCCAAAAGTATGCTTATTTTGCTCTTCCTCATTTAGATTCTCTATCTTGGCGTTACTATCTTCCCTTTCTAATAGACTATTCGCTTCGTCATGCTACCGCTGAAGCTGACCCCGAATCTTCACTAGCTGTTGATGGTACGCTATTTTCTTTGCGACCTCCTGACAGAGAACCCCCCAGATTATCTGTACTTACAGCAGAACAAGAGTCAGTAATCGTTCAATTTCTCGATCTTTTAGCATTCGATGAGCGTTCTGTCTATCAAGATGATGCTATGGAAGTTATAGAAGAATACTGGATGCCAGGGGCGTTGTATCGAAATTTCCAAATTTAGTAGTCAAATAGTAATGCAAAGTGGAGCAGTAATTACAGGCAACTATCGCTATCTACGGGGAGCGTGAATGGGGCAGTAGTAGTAGAACCGTGTCATTCATTATGCTGAATCCTAGTCGTGCCGATGCTCAAATTAACGATCCAACTATTACTCGCTGTATAAACTTTGCTCAAGCTTGGGGCTATGGCAGATTGGAAGTAGTAAACCTATTTGCCTATCGAACACCTAAACCATCATTACTCAAACAGGTAACTGAACCAATTGGCTCTGATAACGATGCCTTTGGCTAGCTTCGCAATCGCTATATCGTAGAAAGTGTAGAGAAATGCGATCGCGTTATCCTAGCCTGGGGCAATCATGGAACATGGCAGAGACAAGATTTATATGTTCTCCAGTTATTAAAAATCTATAACCATTTGTACTCTTTGGGCATTACCAAACAAGGTTGTCCCCGTCATCCTCTGTATCTTCGCAGTACTACCGAACCTCAAATATACGATAGAAGGGAAAATTAATTGAAATTATAGAATACCTCAGAAGCAGCAGAACCTAAAGGCAGAGAGATAATTTACTTACTCTCATTCAAGTAACTCTAGACTGAACAAAAAAGTAGTTGTAATTTTATTGGTTTTAGTAACTATGCTAATTTTCAGGTAATTGTTGCTGCTCTTTTTGCTTTTTAATTGCTCGTTCAAAGCAATGTAATTCGACTTGTTGAAGAGTATTGGGGAAGATATCGAAAATTACGGTATCTCTAAGCAGGAGTGGTTACAAGAATTCTGGGAATTACCCAACCGAATCAGATATGTGCCAGATCGATATGTAACCATTACCAGTAGTCAATACATAGTTCGGTAATTTTTGGGCAGGATAGAAATAAAAATCAAAAAAAATTGACTTTTCTAAATCTAATTCAAGTTGGCTCTTGTACTAATTAAAGAATGCGACAAATAAGAAATAGCGATCGCGTTCGCAGTCCCTTTACTTGAGCAAGATCGAAATCATGAGTACAAATAATTCTGTTCAGAATACTACTAACGCTTTAAATAGATTTTTCCAAGCTAACTTAGAGTTTGCAGACGATCGGTTAGTCGTTCAAGATGGAACAACTAGCGTGGCTTTAGACACCGATTTATTAGCCACCGCAGCGGGATTAACCTTGATAGAGAGCGATCGTACAGTCGAGCCAATTTCTGAAGAGTTTGCCGTCGGGTTTGATATTACCGAAGACAGCGACTTTCTCTTTAATAACCAAGATGGTTTTACTCCTCTAGAAGGAGAAATCGAGCATACAGGAACTGTTACTTTTGATAGTGTCATTGGCGAAATTACAGTTGGTGATTTTACCATCGGCTTCGATGCTGCCCGTCAGACTGATGAACTGAGTGGCTTTTTTGTCCAGAATACCGTTGATGGTGCAGTTGATGATTTAATTCTGTTTGACATT
Source organism: Pleurocapsa sp. MO_226.B13 (assembly GCA_030064795.1). The sequence continues at coordinate 25,860 of JASJEI010000024.1, forward strand.
GGCAATCCCGAGAGTTTGGCCGCCGATTCAGATAGTCTCGATATCCCTCAAGCTGATTTACTGGTAGCTTCAGAATTTGCTCATGTTTTAAGTTCGACTGGTTTGGCTACAGATGACTTAACGGGTGCTGATGTTGGCGATGCTGCGATTAATGCGATCGCCGAACCTCTAGAAGTATCTATCGACTTTGTTTAGCTAGTATTTCAATTTAATTAAATACCCAGAAATAGCAAGTGTCTGACTAATACCCCTGGTTGGACACTCTATTACTGTTTTTGCCAGTTTTTTGTGCTTAATTCTTTTTCTCTTTATTGCTAATACACAGTTGACAAAATATTTAGACTATAGTTAACTGGATAATATCAACAAAACAGTTGGTTAAAAAATTGTCTCGAAAATCGCAAACATATGAGCGTCTGCTCAAGGCTGCGGAAACTCAATTTATTGGCAGAGGTTATGAAGCAGTCACGGTTAAAGATATTGCCAAGGCTGCGGGTATTCATCATGCTTCAATTTATCATCATATTCCTGGTGGTAAAGCAGAACTTTTTGTCGAGGTGATGACACGGCATCTCAATCGCCATCGAGAAGGTATCCAAGAGTCTCTCGATCGCGCAGATAACAATTTACGCAGTCAATTATTAGCGATCGCCTTGTGGCTTTTGTCTCAGCCACCAATGGATTTAATCCGTCTGACCAATTCAGACTTACCTGCTATTGACCGAGAATCCGCCAGCCAACTAGATGCTTTTGCTTATATGACCTTGATGATGCCCATTGAGCAGATTCTCGAACAAGCCAGTGCTAGAGGTGAAATCGCTCATCCTAATCTAGGCAATATTGCTGGTGCTATTTTATCTTCGATTGAAGGATTGCATTGTATCCCCGAAGAATATACGCCTAATGGTCGTCAGCAAATGGCAGAAGAGCTTATTGATGTCTTTATTCGAGGAATTTCTAGAGCCTAAATTTTTTTTGATTCAAAATCAACAAAACGGTTAGTTAATTATCTAGAGGAATTTAGTCATGCTGAAATTGACAACTTATTTACTGATTTCTGTAGTAGCTATCAGTACTTTGTACAAAGCCAAATTATCAACAGATCGAACCAGCCAAATTGCTTTAGCCACTCAAAATGCTCCAAACCTAGAGCCAAATACGAAGGCTTATTTTCCCCAAGTCAGTGGACGCAACGTAGACAATCAATCCTTTAGACTTCCCCAAGATTTTGCAGGAAAGTACAATATCGTGCTGCTAGCATTTACTCAAGAACAGCAATTTGAGGTCAACACTTGGTTAGATCGACTTAAGGAAATCGAAAGCAAAAATCCTAACATTAGTGTCTATGAACTTCCCACCTTGCCACAACTATCATGGCTCGAACAAAAACAAGTAGACTTTTGGATGTCTGCTGGTATTTCAGAACCAAATGCCCGAGCCAGAACAATCACACTGTACACTGATGTCGATAGTATTCAACAATCGCTTCAGATCGAAGACACCTCAAAGATTCGTCTTTTTCTGGTCGATCGAACTGGTAATGTTTATTGGCGTGGTCGAGGAGCTTATACGCAAAAACAATTACAAAATCTTTCTCAGACATTAAGTTCCTTATCAGGATAACTTTCAGCTTGAGTGTCCTTAAATTCTTAGCGTTGCAATTAAGCAGGCGATCGCATTCTTGAGATTGTTGTAAGTAGGGACGCAAATTGATGAGGATATTACTGAAGAGATCTAGTGTCTTTTCTCTCTTACACTTCTGCTCCCCTACTTTCAGACGTATGTTAAGCATTTACCAACGCTAATTCTTTTAATTTTTCTCTGGCAAATAGCTATTTGCTCTCACTCCAAAATTAGCTTTAACCAAAGTTATTCGATTTAATTTCAATTCTTCCTTAGAAATTACCGACCTAAGTATAAATCACCATTGCCACTTAAAAATTCGATTCGTTCAAAAAACAAAACAAGACAAAATATTTTAATTTGCATTAAGTTTACTTCAAAATTGACTTATGGCTCGTATCTCCTCAAATTTATCTGATGCTGAGTTGGTTCGGAGTTTAAGAGCAGGGGAATCAAAGGCTTTAAATATTCTATACGCTCGCTATAGCAGTCTAGTATACTCTCTAGCTCTAAAAATTCTCAATCGACCCAGTGAAGCGGAAGACCTGACCCAAGAAATTTTTTTAACTTTTTGGAGACAAGGTAAATTCGATCCCAATCGTGGTTTACTCAGTACTTATCTTCGGATCGTGGTGCGATCGCGTGCAATCAATAAAATTAAAAGCAATAATAGTCGTCAACGTACTCTAGCAAAACTGAAAATTAATTTACCTCTTTTAACACCGACACCTTTAGAACAACTATCCTGTTTAGAAAAGAAAGAAAGGTTACAAAAAGCTATCGACCAAATTCCCAATAAATATCGTCAACCATTAGAAATGAATTATTATCAAGGGTTAAGCCATAGACAAATATCTCAACAATTAGTAATACCTTTGGGAACAGTCAAAACTAATATTCGCAAAGGTCTGAGGTTATTGAGACAATTATTGGGCGATCGAATTGATTGAAAGAATAACATTATTGATAAGCAGAATCGATAAATTTAAATTTCTATTGACTACAGCGATCGCCTTTTTCGATTCGTTTATTGCGTTTATTTCGTTTATATTTTCTGATATACATACACAAGCAATAAAAAGCAGACTTTATATTTATAAAAATATTACGTCATCTAATATTAAAAGTTACACCCCAACTGGCGTTAAAGTTGTACTTTCTCAACACAAATGTTTAACCATTAGCAAGCAAGGACAATCATGACCCCAAAGTTGTTCTAGCTCCTCCAAAGGTCTAAATCCCATTGCCAAATAAAAAGCTCGTGTTCGTGCATAAAATGGATCGGGATGAGAAGCAGCAAGAGTTTTAACTTGCCAGTACTCAAGCTTTTGCTGACGTAAAATTGACTCTGTATGACGAACTAAAGCCCGACCGATACCTTGACGCTGATTTTGAAAAAGAACACCCATTACATATAGTTCTGCTGCGTATTTATTATGTTTTTTATAACTCAAAAAGCCAAGACACTCATTTTCTACTAATGCAAACAAAATAGGATTATTTTCAATTTCTTTTAGATAATGAAGTAGTGCTTTTTCAATTCCAAACCATTGTGGTAAAGCTCTAAGTATTGATTCACAGGTTTTTGATTTTTGGAAGGAAGGATCGTGCAACTTTATTCGATCGAGATCCATTATGTTTACTTCGTAATTCATTGTTCTAATCGGTCAATATCAGAATTAATAGTTTCTAGAGCCACTTATTTGTAAATCGCGATCTTCATTATAAGCTTGATAAAAATTAGAAAATTGGAGGAAAATTACGGTCGAATCGCCTTTTTATCGTTTTTTCAAAAGTCGCGATCGCTATAATGTTTAAATGACTCTAAAGTAAGCTAATACTAGAAATTAGACTTAAAAATTGAACTTAATGTCAGAAGTTTTAAATAATCTAATCTCCAAGTTATGGGAGACTTCAAGATGACTCTTCGCAGTATCGAGCGATTCCTTGTATTTAGTTTATTTATGCTACTACTATTGACAGTAGGTGTTGTTGTTTTGGCTTATCAAATTTCTCCACTGCGCGATCCGAACTTTGTCCCCCAAGCAGCTAATGCAGGCGCAACTATCGACTGGTTAAGAATCGACAAGATTAAAAGTTGGTGCGATCGCCTGATGCAAAGAAAAGTCTGGCAACAAACTCAACCTAACGATAGAGAGATAGAGGTATTTAAACAAACAGTCCAAAATTTAGTTCAATCTCAGGGTAAAAATGAGATTATTGCCAAAGTCGAGCAATCGTGAACAGATAGATAATTAAGGAAGATAAAAAATTTAACAAGCGATCGCCTGAATCTATCGATTATCTAATTACGTCCAGCCGTTACTCCTCCGTCAACAGGCAATACAACCCCAGTAATCCAGCCAGAACGTTCTCCATCGGCTAAGAATAAGACTGCTGAGGTAATATCTTGGGCTTGTCCATTGCGACCAAGAGGATGAAAATTATTAAACGAGGCTAGTTGTTCGGCGGTCAAAAGTGAATCGAACAGAGGAGTTTCGACGACAGCAGGGGCGATCGCATTGACTCTGATATTGTGAGGTGCAAATTCAATCGCTAAGTTTTTAGTCAGTGCATGAACCGCACCTTTGGCAGTTGAAGCTGCACTACAGGGGGTAGCAGCTATGGCGTGTAATGCCCACATCGAGCCAGTATTGATAATCGCACCTCCGCCTCTTTGCTGCATTTCGGCGATCGCAGCTTGAGAAAGAAAAAAATATCCCCGCAGTAGATTGAGATAACCTTCTAAGTCTGCTTCTGTATGTTCTAGAAATGGTTTAGGCTCAAAAATCCCTGCATTATTAAATAATATATCTACACCACCAAAGCGAGATTTAGCTAGAGAAAGTATTTGTTGTCTAGTTTCTGCTTGACCAATATCTCCTACAACCCAGGCAATATTCTTACCCGTGGCATCTATTTTGTTGGCGGTGTTTTTTAGTACCTCCGAGCGACGACCATTTAAAATGACTTTTGCGCCTGCTGCTATTAAAGCATCTGCTGTATTGGCACCCATACCACTACCACCGCCAGTAATTAACACGACTTTATTTTGTAAACTCATAACTAAATCGAATTTTTCTTAACTAATTACAATCGCAATCATAATTAGCGATCGATTATGCTTACAAGTAGAGACAATTTTGTCAGCTAGGTTACTTCTATGAAAGAATTAACGTCTCGTCAGCGTAAAACTAATCTGCAAAGAAATGTAAATGTAGCTGCTGCGGTTGAAGCCGTTTTTGGTTGTAAATGGTCGTTGAGTATCTTGGGTGTAATTCGTCGTGGCGTATGTCGTCCTGGTGCAATAGAAAGAGAAATAGACGGCTTGACTCCTCGCGTTAAAAACTATTATTTTCGTCGCATGATGGAATTAGGTATTTTAGAGAAGATTGTCTATCCTGAAGTTCCTCCCCATGTAGAATATCGACTTACAGATTTTGGACAGCGTTTTTTACCTATAATCGATTCTATTGAACAGCTACAGCAAGAACTAGAAAAAGAAAATTAGTTAAAAGCCTAAAATTGTCAACAAAATTGACCGAGCGAGGAATTATGGCAAAATGAACAATTTGAGGTTAAATCTAGGGTGTGGAATCAAACGCCTCGACGAATATATTAATGTCGATCGATTTGGCGATCCCGATCTCTGTTTGGACTTAGAAACCTTTCCTTATCCTTGGGAGAATAATAGTGTCGCTGAAATTGAGATGCACCATGTTCTAGAGCATCTCGGACAACAAACAGCAACTTATTTAAAAATTATTCAAGAGCTTTATCGAATTTGTCAGCCAGAAGCCAAAATACACATAACTGTTCCCCATCATCGTAGCGACAGGTTTTTTCACGATCCTACTCACGTTCGTCCGATAACTCCTGTAGGATTGAGTATGTTTTCTAAACGAAATAATCGAGAATGGCAAGCACAAGGAAAAGCCTTTACTTTACTTGCTTTATATTTAGACGTTGACTTTGAGTTGACTCAGATTAAATATACCCCTAGTGAAGTTTGGTTTGAGCGATATCCAGACAGTGTATCTGATGAAAATCTTTTACTCAAAGAAAGTGAAATTTATATCAATTTAATCAAGGATGTAGAGATGACTTTGATGGCAATAAAATAGTCGAGTATAGGAATTAAAAATCATCTTATCATACGAAATCCGATTACCAAAAAGTATCAAAAAATCGCTCGTAGAGACGCGATATATCGCGTCTCTACAGGGTTTAACGATTTAACCAATAAGTATTCTATGTAAACAGGATTTGGTATCAAAAGTAAAATTAAGAATTACTACACAGCTTCGAGCGATTATTGGGAATTATAAGATTAAAGATTTTATAAACTAGCTCCAATGAAAGTAAACTATATTCTCAGTAAATCCCAAATTGCAGTCGATCGCGCCACCGATGTCGATGTGATTATCAATTTTTAGGGCGAAGAGACTGCCAAAAATAGCCGTCGTTCGATTAATCTCAGTTTGGTCTTAGATCGTTCGGGTTCGATGAGTGGTAGTCCTCTGCGCAATGCCATCAAAGCAGCAGAACAGTTAGTAGAATTTCTACAGCCAGAAGATTATCTTTCGGTAGTTATTTATGACGATATTGCAGAGACAGTTATCCTGCCACAACTAGTTAGCGATAAAAAAGCAATTAAGACTGCAATTAAAAAAATCCGCGCCAGAGGATTAACCAATCTCAGTGGTGGTTGGTTGATGGGATGCGATCGAGTCGAGTCTCAACAAACCTCGCAACGGCTAAATCGAGTTTTGCTATTAACAGATGGGTTGGCTAATAGAGGAATTACCGAGCCTGCTATTTTAGTTAATACCGCCAAGGAAAAAGCAGAAGCGGGTATTATGACAACTACCTTGGGGTTTGGTAATGGTTTTAATGAAGACTTATTAATCGATATCGCCGAAGCAGGTGGGGGAAATTTTTACTTCATCCAGTCGGCAGATGATGCAAGCAACGTCTTTAATATCGAGATGGAAAGCTTAACTTCTATTGTCGGTCAAAATTTAACCGTTGACTTATCTACTAAGAATCAAGTTCGGGTAGCAGAAGTTTTAAATAAATATCCCTATCAAACTAAAGATAAAGGAGTCGAAGTCTTCCTAGGGGATGTTTACCAGGTTGAAAGTAAGCCTTTAGTATTAAAATTTACCATCCCTGCGATCGCGACAGAAGGAACAGTCGATCTAGGAACGATTGAATATAGTTATGAAAAAGTTATAGACGGTAGTATTAAAAAATTTACCGATAGTCTTGCTTTATCTCTAAAGGTTGTTTCTAGTGAAGCAGCCTTAAAAGCAGCAATCAATGGCGATGTTACCCAACAGGCGAGTCAATTAAGAATTGCCAAGAAAAAAGACGAAGCCGTTGCTATTGCCGATGGCGGAAATTATCAACAAGCAGCAGAAATTTTACGTCAGGCGGTAGAAGAATTAAAATCTCAGGCTTTAAATGAATACTTTGAAATTGCTGAAGAAATCGAACAATTAAAATACTACGCCAAACGTCTTGATGAGCGCAGATTCGATCTGGAAATTCGTAAAGAAATGCGCGATCAATCCTATCAAGCCAGAAAACGCGATCGCCAGGATTTAAAATTAAGAGGGATTACTGCTGGTGCAGCCAACAGTTTAGAGATTGTTACCGAAGTTGGAGATGGCGTAGTCTTAAAGTGCGATCGCATTAAGGGTAAATTACGAATTCGCGTGGTTTCAGAGGGGTATAATCCTGAGTTTAACGTCCAGTTTCCCCGTAGCATCAGAGAAGAGGGAGCAAAATATCTGGTAGACGGGGTAGAGCTTTCAGCCAACGGCACTTTTTATCGTACCTTAGGGGAGATTCGCCGTTTACTCAAACCAGGAGAAAAACTAGCCACCACCAGCACCAGAAACACCAATTTTGCCAAGGCTAAAGTCAAAGGTACGGCTGCGGATTTAGCAACTACCGATACTGTCGGGGATGGGGTATTAGTTCAATGTCTGAAAGAAAAAAGCAAACTGAGAGCAAGAGTAGTATCCGATGGCTACAATCCCGATTGGAATATGCGCTTTCCTCGCAGCATCAGGGAAGAAGGAATGATGTATGTAGTCGATGAGGTTAGAGAAAGCTCTCAAGGCGGATTTTATCTAGCCTATGGTAAAATCAGAAGGTTTGTACAACAATAGAACGACACGAACAACTAGCGTTTTAGATCGTTATTATTGTCTTCGGCAACTAAAGCGATCGCACTTTCAACAGCTCCAGTTTTATCTGGCATATTGCCAGAAAAGTATTCTCAGATTCAAAATCATCTAGCTAATATCAATTCTCAAAACGGCTTGCCCATCGAGTTTTTTAGTCGCGCTTAAGTAGTCACTAAAACTTCATATACATTTTCTGACAATTTTTCATTTTGTTCTGAGAATGTCACTTTTTTTCATTAAAAATAAAAATAAGTATTCAAAAGGATTGGTAGTCGAACGCAACTAATCCTTAAGTTCAACTGATTCGATCGAATGGTCGAATCTATTTATTTTATTAGTAAAGTATTTTTTTTAGATGAAGTTATCTTTTTGGAAAAGTTTGCGATTTCGGATGCCTTTTCTTGTTTTGTCAGGTATCATCCCTTTTATTTTGGTAGCTATTTTTTATGGTACTGAAAATGCTGCCAAAAAAATTACTAAACAAGAGGAAGAAAATCTGATTCTGAAAACTAAGTTGTTAGCTGAAAACGTACAAGGCTGGAATGGATCGAATGTCTTAGCTTTACTCAATTTAAACAAGCAACCAGATATTGTCAATCCTAATCTCGAGAAACAAAATGTTATATTAGCAGAAATAGTTGAAACTTACAAACATCTGTATTTAGCACATACAATTAATTCCCAGGGATGGAATATAGCTCGTAGTGACGAAAACGAACTTAAATATTATGGAGACCGGAATTATTTTCAAGCTGCTGCCAACGGTAATCAAATTAACTATGAAACAGTAATTAGTCGTACTACCAAGAAGCCAGCTTTATGTATGTCTACTCCTACTCGAAGCCAAGAAAAAATTATAGGAGTAAGTTCAATATGTACTGACTTAACTCTTTTAGCTAAACAAATAGATTTACTCAATTTTGGGGAAACAGGTTATGCCTTTCTTATCGATCGCAATGCCAATCTTTTAGCTCATCCTGACGAGGAATTACTTTCTGGAGAAAATTTAGTAAATCTTAGTCAATACCCACCAGTAAAAAATCTTTTAGAAGATCGAACAGGCAGTTTCGATTTTCAAGACGATCGCAATATTAAATGGGTTTCTTATAGCACTCGTTTAGATAATGGTTGGTCTGTTGTGATTCTCCAACAAGAAGCAGAATTTCTTACCAGCAAAATTCAATTTCAAAATCTAGCGATTTTAATTAGTTCGATCGTCATACTAGGGGTTAGTGGTTTAACTTGGTTCTTAGCAAATCGTTTAATTAAGCCAATTAGAGATCTCAGTGATGCAGCAATTGATATCTCTGATGGTAAATTAGATCGAAAAGTAGAAATTAAGCAAGAAGACGAATTAGGAATACTCGGATCTTCTTTTAATCACATGGCAACTCAATTAAAAACTTCTTTTGAGGAATTAGAACAAGCCAAAGAAGAGGCTGTTACAGCTAATCTTGCTAAAGATCGGTTTTTAGCTAATATCAGCCACGAATTTCGTACTCCCCTCAATAGTGTTTTAGGTTACGCAAAAATACTAAAGAGAGATCCTTTTATAAATGCCGAGCAAGTTCACAAATTGAATACCATTTTAGGAAGTGGAACTTATCTCTTAACTTTGATTAACGACATTTTAGATTTTTCTAAAAGTAAATCAAGCAAAATGGAACTTCATATTACTGAGTTTGATTTGCCCGAATTTTTGAATTCTATTACTGGTATCGTTGAAAGTGAAGCAAGAGAAAAAGGATTACAACTAAGGACTGAATTTAACAATATACCCAGCACCATAAAAGCAGACCAAAAAAGATTAACACAGGTATTAATCAATCTTTTGAACAACGGAATCAAGTTTACATCTAGTGGTGTAATACTATTAAAGGTAAGTCTCATCAAAACAACTAAACATGATGATTTCCAATTACAACAAAAATTGCGCTTTGAAGTAATCGATACTGGTACGGGAATAAGCAAACAAGAAATCAAAAAAATCTTTCAACCTTTTGGCCAAGCTGGGGACATAGAATCCAGATATATTGGTACTGGTTTGGGTTTAGCTATTAGCAAACAATTGGTAGAACTAATGGGAGGTAAACTACAGGTAAAAAGTAGATTGGGTCAGGGCTCTAACTTCTGGTTTGAGACTGTTTTTTGCCAAGAAAAAATTAACTCTAAGATCCAACCAAAACCAGGAATACAAACAATATCGGGTTACAAGGGAAGAAAACAAAAGCTGCTTGTAGTAGATGATAAACTAGAAAATCGTTCGCTATTGGTCAATATACTCGAACCAATAGGTTTTGAAGTATCAACTGCCAACAACGGCGAGGAGATGTTAAATCTTGTCGAGCGAGAAACACCTGACTTAATTTGCCTCGATTTGTTTATGCCTGTCAAAACAGGTTTTACCTCAGCCAAAAAACTACGGCAAATGCCAAAATTTAATCATATCCCCATAATTGTTATATCAGCTACCTCTGTAACCGAAAGATTGCGAGACCTTCTTCCGTGTGAAGCATTTTTAAGCAAACCATTTGACGAAGATAGATTGCTAGATTTGTTGCAGCAATATTTACATTTAGAATGGATTTATGGGGAGTCTAAATCTGTTGCCAAATCGTTCAATATGAGTCGTTTCTAACTAAGAGAGCATCCATAAAATAAAGATAAAAAAACGTAGGGTGGGCATTGCCATGTGTGCCGAAGGCAACAAATAATTTTTCTAATGCCCACCGCAATCCGTATTTAATGTATCGATCTATTTTTGGTGGGCAATGAGCAAGCTCGCAATGAGCGATCGAATCGCCATCGATACCAAATCCCATTCTCAACACGGGAGTGGAATATGCTTCTTCCGTGATTGGACGGGGCTTACAAGGACTCGAATCGAATTCGAGTCACAGCCCCTCATATGCTGGGGACACAAAGAGCATCCCTCATATGCGGAGCCCTAAAGGATTCCCTACGGTCACGGTATCCGTAATAGACGCGCTTTTTAGCCAAAAGCATTTCCTCCCGTCAAAATCCACTTTTAAGTTGTCTTTTGTAAATAGTCTAAACCCTCCTATTAACTAAAGTCAGCTAATGCTAGAAATTAAACCTATAGAGGAACATCAAATCGAACAAGCCAAACAAGTCGTGCTAACTGTTTGTTTGGAAATTTGGCAAGGTGAAATATCTGAAGCAGATTTTAAACGTATCGATCCAATGTCCGATATCAACCACGTTCAATCTCACTATTTCGATAATCGTGGTTTATTTCTAGTTTTGGCAGATGGCGATCGCGTGGTGGGGACTGGTGCAATTCGGCAATTAGAACCTAAAATCTGCGAACTAAAACGAATGTGGTTTCTCAAACCATATCGGGGACGAGGATTAGGCAAGAAAATGACCCAAATACTTTTTGATTTTGCCAAAAAGCAAGAATATAAAAAAGTGAGGCTAGATCTTGCTAGTAAAGAAAGACAACCTCAGGCTGTGAGATTTTATCAGAAACTGGGTTTTTATCCAATCGACAGGTATAACAATAGTCCCTGTACGGTATTTATGGAAAAAGTTTTATAATTGCTTGGCGATCGCCTCTATAGTAAAGAGAGTAAGCGATCGCTTTTTTTACTAGTTTGAACCCAAGCTTCTGCTGAAAGATAGAAAAAGAACTCTCAGTGCTAGACACATTTATTAGCGATCCTTGTTGTAAACTAGATTTGGCTCACGATTGAGGTGGTAAAGATGGAGATAGAATATCCAGAAGATTTAAAATACCTAGATACTCACGAATACGTTCGTTTTGATGGTGAAATCGCTACGATTGGAGTCAGTGCTTTTGCGCTCGATCAGTTAGGAGACGTGGTTTTTCTAGAGCTTCCTGAAGTGGGAGATGCGGTTGAAGTAGGAGAAACTCTAGGGACAATTGAGTCGGTAAAAGCAGTCGAAGATCTTTACCCGCCAGTTTCAGGTACAGTGATCGAGCGCAACGAAACCGCAATTGATGCGCCAGAAACCCTCGCTGAAGATCCTTACGGAGAAGGGTGGTTGATTAAGGTAAAGGTAGACGATCCCGATGACGAACTAGCAGATGCCCTCTCTGCTGCTGAATATCGCGCTCAGGTCGAAGGAATGGATAATGATTAATGGTTTATAGCCATCCTCGTTGAGTTGTAAAAATTGTCATCTCGATTGTTCTTTGTTATTAGTCTTTGGTCATTGGTTGTGGTTGCTGAATAATTTAGGATTGCTACAGCATTTTGCACGACTAAGAACGTACATCGGGCAATTCAATTTGTGGAACAGCAGATAAATTAATCTGTGTTTATCTGTGTTTATCTGTGGACGCGATCGCCAGTTATCTCAGAGGTCAATGCAAACCGCTGTATATGTTTAATTTGAACTAAACATTCTTTTAATTTCAGCTTATTATCTATTAATTGAACTAAGTCAATCAATTTTTGACAAATCCTCCCTCTTAATTGGGAAAATTTGTTAACCTTTATTACTAATCGCTAAGTAGAGTGGTTGCGTCTATTCAGACGGTAAGCCACTATTTTTTTAACTAGAATCAATCGATATTTTTCACTAATATGGTTAATCTAAACTTTGCTGTAGAGTCTCAGACTACAAAATTTCAGGCAAACAACACTTATCCAAGCTCCTCTAGTGAAACCACTTCATCTTTCGCCCAGCGTCATCTGGGAGTAGATGAGCAGCAGATCGAGCAGATGTTGCAAGTTTTGGGACTGGCTAGTTTAGATGAACTAATCGAGCAGACTGTTCCCGCAGCAATTCGCCTCGATCGCCCCTTGCAGTTACCCGAAGCCGAGAGCGAGTCCTCTGCTTTAGCTAAATTAAAAGCGATCGCCTCTAAAAATCAGGTTTATCGTTCTTTTATCGGCAGGGGGTACTATAACTGCATCACTCCTGCGGTAATCCTGCGTAACGTATTAGAAAATCCTGGCTGGTACACTTCTTATACCCCCTATCAGGCGGAAATTGCCCAAGGCAGACTCGAAGCCCTGCTCAATTTTCAAACGATGGTTATTGACCTGACGGGGTTAGAAATTGCTAATTCTTCGCTGTTAGATGAAGGGACGGCAGCAGCAGAAGCAATGAGCATGAGTTATGGCTTGTGCAAAACTAAAGCCAATGCTTTTTTTGTGGATGCGGGTTGTCACCCTCAGACGATCGAAGTAGTTAAAACTAGAGCCTTACCTTTGGGTATCGAAGTTATTGTGGGAGATTATGCTAAATTTGACTTTGATACAGCGATTTTTGGCGCACTGCTCCAGTATCCTACTACCGACGGTACGATCGCAGACTATAGCTCTTTTATCGAACGGGTACACGAAGCTAAGGCCCTCGCCACAGTAGCAGCAGATATTCTCAGTTTGGCTCTTTTAACACCTCCAGGAGAGTTTGGGGCTGATATTGCCGTAGGAAGTACTCAAAGATTTGGTGTCCCTTTGGGTTATGGTGGCCCTCATGCAGCCTATTTTGCTACCAAACAAAAATATCAACGACAAGTACCAGGACGTATTGTCGGCGTTTCTAAAGATGTTAGCGGTAAACCTGCTTTACGTTTGGCCCTACAAACCAGAGAACAACACATCCGTCGCGAAAAAGCTACTAGTAACATTTGTACCGCTCAGGTTTTGCTCGCAGTAATCGCCTCAATGTATGGAGTGTATCACGGTGCAGCAGGAATTAAAGCGATCGCCCAAAGAGTGCATCGGTTGACGGCGACTTTAGCCGAAGGGTTAGAGGAATTAGGCTACAGTTTGGCTTCTAAGAACTTTTTCGATACCATTCGGGTGGAAACAGGAAATAAAAAAGCAGCCGATATTATTCAAATTGCAACCGAGCGTCAGATCAATTTGCGCTTTTTAGATACTAACGCGGTGGGTATTTCCCTAGATGAAACTACCAGCGAACAAGATTTAATCGATTTGTGGCAAATCTTCGCCGATGATGCCAAATTACCTTTTGATGTGGCAAAATTACTCAACAGCCAACCGACTGCAATCGATCTTCAGCAACAGCGCACCAGTCCTTACTTAACCGACGAGGTATTTAATCGCTATCATTCTGAAACCAAATTATTACGCTATCTTCATCAACTAGAAACCAAAGATATCTCTCTGACTACTTCCATGATCCCTCTGGGTTCCTGTACGATGAAGCTCAACGCCACAGCGGAAATGATTCCCGTAACCTGGTCAGAATTTGGTAATCTTCATCCCTTTGCCCCCCTAGAGCAAGCCCAAGGCTATCAACAGCTATTTAAAGAATTAGAAGAGTGGTTGGGAGAAATTACGGGTTTTGCGGGGATCTCCCTGCAACCCAACGCAGGTTCACAGGGTGAATATGCAGGGCTACAGGTAATTCGCCAGTATCATCAATCCAGAGGAGAAGCACACCGTCATATCTGTCTGATTCCCGAGTCGGCCCACGGGACAAATCCCGCCAGTGCCGTAATGTGTGGTATGAAGGTGGTAGCGATAAAATGCGATCGCGATGGCAATATAGACCTCAAAGATTTACAAGCAAAAGCCCAGAAGCATCAGGATAATTTAGCAGCCCTAATGGTGACTTATCCTTCTACTCACGGTGTATTTGAAGCGGAAATCAAAAGCATTTGTGCGATCGTCCATCAATTTGGCGGACAAGTTTATATGGATGGGGCAAATATGAATGCCCAAGTAGGTTTGTGTCGTCCTGGAGACTTTGGGGCGGATGTCTGCCATCTCAATTTACATAAAACCTTTTGTATTCCTCATGGTGGGGGTGGCCCTGGGGTTGGCCCGATTGGCGTAATGCCTCATTTAGTACCGTTTCTACCTGTTACTCCCACCACACCCAACGATGCTCTACCTATTGGGCCTATTTCTGCTGCGCCTTGGGGTAGTGCCAGTATTTTAGTCATTTCCTGGATGTATATCGCCATGATGGGTGCAGAAGGCTTGACTCAGGCGACTAAAGTGGCAATTCTCAATGCCAACTACATGGCTAAACGTCTCGAACCTTGTTACTCGGTATTGTTTAAAGGGGAATCTGGTTTTGTCGCCCACGAATGTATCATCGATTTACGCCCCTTGAAAAAACGCGCCCGTGTAGAGGTAGATGATGTAGCCAAAAGACTGATGGATTTTGGTTTTCATGCCCCTACCGTATCTTGGCCCGTAGTCGGCACGGTGATGATCGAGCCTACCGAAAGTGAATCCAAAGAGCAACTAGACCGCTATTGTGAGGCAATGCTGGCAATCTATTCTGAAGCAGAAGCGATCACCTCTGGCGAAATAGATCCAGACGATAATCCTCTAAAAAATGCTCCCCATACTGCCGAGTCCCTAATTTGTGGTGACTGGTCGCATCCCTATACCCGCGAACAAGCAGCTTATCCCGCACCCTGGACAAAAGAACACAAATTCTGGACACCTGTAGGTAGGATCGACAATGCCTATGGCGATCGCAATTTAGTTTGTTCCTGTGAGGGTATGGAAGCTTATCAAGATTAACTAAGAGAAATTCAAAGCTTAGGATCGCAGTTGTATAGCAGTCGAAGCAAAGGTTAAGACAATTAATATTTATCTCTCGCAAAGACGTTTACGCCCGTCGCATTGGGTGCAAAGACACAGAGAGTTAAAGGTGTCCTAATCTATAGTTCGGTTGCTATAAAAGAGACTAGCAGATATTACACAATCCCTATTTAACTTTATTTCTGGCGACTTTCTCTTAAGATACGTTCTTGCTCTTCTAATGGTGTTTGAGCGGGTACAATTATTGCATTAGGACGAGGACGGCTAGCAAACTCTTTCCAAGCTTCTTCATCTTCTCTATGTTCTAAGACATATTTTCTTAATTTATTTAATGGCATTTCTTTAAAGTTCAACAATCTCATACCTCCATTTACCATCATGAAAAATTGTTATTTCAATAGTTTCTTGCTCTCCTGCAATTATGAATATTTCTTCTCTATCCATATCATATCTAAACAAATAAATTGGTCGATAAAAATTAGATAGGTACTGACAGATAATTATTGCTTGCTGCATTTGATTAACTGTTGGCAATATATTCTCCTATCTGAGCGCGATCGCCTAAAACATAAATCCTACAGTGTTGCCCACCTTACTGTATTTCAAACAAGCAAATATCTTTGTGCCAATAAAGCAGCAGCAACGCGATCGCGCAGTGACAATTTGCTCAAAATTTGGGTAATGTAGTTTTTCACCGTACCGATACTCAGATGCAGGGTTTGGGCAATTTCTTGATTGTTTTTTCCTTGTCCTACCAGCTTTAAGACTTCTAATTCTCTCGGACTAAGTTGCTTGAAAACATCGGTTGAACTAGGTGAGGTTGGTTTGAGATTGGCAAAAACTTTTGGAGCGATCGCCGAACTCAATTGAGAATAACCTTGGGCGACAGCACGAATGGCGATCGCCATCTGTTCGGAAGACTTACGCTTAAGGATATAGCCCATTGCTCCAGCTTGTAAAGATTGCCAGACATATTCGTCATCCTCAAAGGTAGTCAAAATCAAAATTCGCAGCCAAGGATAACGTTGATGAATCTCGCGAGTAGCACTTACGCCATCACAAATAGGCATCCGTACGTCCATTAAAATTACATCTGGCTGCAATTGTTCGGTTAAGGCGATCGCCTCTTGTCCATTGCTAGCCTGTCCGACTACTTCTAAATCCTCTTCTGTGGCGAGTAAAGTAGCCAAACCCTGACGAAAAATATCTTGGTCATCTACCAGTAATAAGCTAATCATCGCGGAATTACCACTAAAATTTTTGTTCCTCGATTTGGTAAGCTACTAATGTTTAATTTACCGCCCAAACCTTGCACTCGTTCTCTCATTCCCTTTAAGCCCGAACCAAAAGTCGATGCAGCCAGATCGAAACCAATGCCGTCATCTTCTAAATTTAGAATAATCTCTTTGGAGGTGAATTTGCTCTGAAAGTAAACAGAAGAAGCGCGGGCGTGTTTTTGGATATTAATCAATCCTTCTTTAACTATGCAGTAGATTTGATGATTAGTGGCAATTGGTAACTGAGGTAAGTCAATTTCCCAATAAATTTGTAAAGCGCGATCGCTCCTAATTTGTTCCATGAGATTACTTAAAGCGCGATCGAGATCGAAATTAGAATCCCGCATGGTTTTTACAGCATGACTGACATCTTCAATACACTGGCTAGAAAGCATTTTGGCAGTATCTAGAGCCATAGATGCTTTCTGAGGATCGCGATCGCGTAATTTTTGAGCTACGGCTAATTGAATATCTAAGTTAGTCAGAGTATGCCCTAAAGAATCGTGAATATCGCGAGCAATACGAGTACGTTCTAAATCTGCTGCTAGAATTTCCACTTGTTCGGCTAAAGCTTCTGCTTTTTTACGGCTTTTGTATTCCGCACCAACTGCCGAGCTAAATAAAATTATAAAAATACTGACTGCAAGATAAATTCCCGAAGAGTAGATAAAAATCTTACTTAAACTATAAGAACCAAAACCAAAAGGCGGATTAAAACCCACAGATCCCTCTAACTCTTGAATTTCAGAGACACAATCACTGATAACCCAAGCTATTCCCGCGATCGCAGCAGTCAAATAAGTTTTTTTAGCACCAATTAAAAAAAAGCTTTTGGCAATATAGAGATAAAGTACCAAATCTAAACTGACACCCAGAAAATTGGCGCAGACCATTAATAGTACTGCTAATAGTACATAGGCTTGTCTCACGATTAAAGGGCGATCTAGAGGCAATGTCAAGCTTAAAGCTATGAAAATTCCGTAAAAAGCTAAGCTTAATGCCAAATTATTATTGCCACTACTTATTCCCATTACCATATGAACTGCAAGAAACAGCCATTCTACGTAACGCAATTTCTTGAAGATTGAAGAGCATGAATTCGCCACTGGATTGGTAAACATTGATGGGTTTGAATTAAACAAACTACCAGTACCTTAAGTCAAATAAAGGGTTTTGAGAGCATGACTCTGGTCATGTTTTTTGGTGACTGGGGGGAATTGGGAAACAAAATTTATCGAGATACTCTTTGAGAGACAGAGATTATTCCCCTTCGAGATTATTAGCCATGAAACCCCTAATCAAAAATATTACCAAACTGACATTAGCTGTAGCTGTAACTTGTTTATTAAATGAAATTCCAGTCTCTCAAGCTGCTAGCCAAGAAGTAAATCTCGATAGTTTATGTAATAACCCACATTCATCAGCCCCACAGATGAAGTGCGTCTGAAATCCGCCTTTGTATAGCAATGGAAAAATTTGGGTCGCTAAGGAATTTTTTGACAGTAACTGTCCCACTTACGATAGTTGGACATAAAATCTTTCATGGTCTACGATAACCTTCTAGCAATCATTTCAGAAAAAACTGTCCCAGTAAAAGGCTAAAGCGGGACAAAGCGCCAAAAACTACTCTTATTCTTTAGACGCGATCGCTCGATAATTTTTCTCTTAAAACCAAAATCCTTTATTTACAAGGGTTATAGCACATGAATTTGGCTTACCGACCAAAATTTCTCCGTTGCTATCCTAAAGCCAAATCGGGGTCAAACCATTCTGGAATCGGGAAAGGAAAAAGAATTGACTGAGGGAGGAAAAAAGTGAGAGGAAATTGCAACCGAAGGGATAGGTTAAAGGTCAGTCATTCTCATGAAGGGGTGCTTCATGAGAATGGGGGAATAAGTAGCGAATTATCCAGAATGATGCTCGGAAAATCAAGACAATTTTGATGGGTCAAAACTAGATAAATTGCTGAGCCAAAATGTTAACAGGAATAGAAATCAAAAACATTAATCATTTAGGAATAGTGGCAGGAATAATTGATGAACTGACAATCGTAGATATCATCAACCAAGAATTAGTCATAGATGAGCAAGAAATAGTTAATTCAGGAGAAATAGTCAAAGCAATTATTCTAAACGGATTAGGTTTTGTTTCCCAGCCACTATATTTATTTCCCAAGTTTTTTGAAGGGTTAGCGACAGAACATCTTTTAGGGCAAGGAATCTTACCAGAGCATTTAAATGAGCATAAAATAGGTAGGGTAATGGATAAACTCTACGACTATGGACTGTCAGAATTATTTCTGTTAATTGCCTTGGTAGCAGCTAAAAAACATCAAATCAATCTCGAATTTTCCCATTTGGATTCCAGTTCTTTTTCCGTTCATGGTCAATACAATCAAGCTCTAGCTTCAGAATCAGAATCTCAGCAACAAGAGTCAGAGGGCGAACCAATCCCTATTACTATAACTCATGGTTATTCGAGAGACCATCGACCGGATTTAAAACAATTTATTTTGAATTTAATCGTTACAGGAGATGGCAATATACCAATATTTCTTGAAGCAGCATCGGGAAACCAAAGTGATAAAAAAGCTTTTGGTCACATAGCTAAAAATTATCAAAAACAACTGGAATTAGAGACAACTCTAGTAGGAGATAGTGCTTTATACAGTCAAGATAATTTAACCTTACTCCGAGAAATTAAATGGTTGACGAGAGTGCCTCTATCGCTGTCTGAAGCTAAAAATCTCGTTAGTAATCTACCCAGTTCAGAATTTGAACCTAGTGCCATACCTGGTTATTGTTGGGTGGAAAAGGAAAGTACTTATGGGGGAATTAAGCAAAGATGGTTAGTGGTAGAAAGTGCAGCCCGAAAAAAATCTGATTTAGAGAAACTAGAAAAAAAGATAGTCAAAGAATATGACTCAACCCAGAAACAATTAGCTAAGCTCTCAAAAAAAAGTTTTGACAGTTCTGCCGAAGCTAATTTCACTATCAAAGCCATACAATCCCAACTTAAATATCATTTGATATCTTCAAGACAAATTAAAGAAAGTCAGGTTAATAATCAGGATAATACTTATCAAGTAACTGGAGTCATCCAAGCTAATTCTGAATCAATTGAGTTATTAAAAAAGAGAGCTGGTCGATTTATAATTGCCACTAATCGCTTGGATTATCAATCATTTAGTCCTGATGAAATGCTCAGGAAATATAAAGAGCAACAACACGTAGAAAGAGGTTTTGCCTTTCTCAAAGACCCTTTATTTTTTGCCGATAGTGTTTTCTTAAAATCCCCTCGTCGGATAGAAACTATGGCAATGCTGATGGGTTTATGTTTGATGGTTTATTCTCTGGGACAAAGAGAGGTTCGTCGCCAGTTATTTACTGCGCAAACGGGAATTCCTAATCAGTTAGGTAAATTAACCAATCGCCCTACATTACGCTGGATATTTCAGTGTTTTCAAGGCATTCATTTATTGGTTTATCAAGGAATTAAACAAGTGGTTAATTTAACAGAAGAACGCCAATTAACTCTCAAATTTTTCCCCTTATCTTGTCAAAAATATTATATTTTATCTGGGTAGTTATTCCCCAAAGTATTCGAGTTTCAATTCTGAATAAATTAATCTCTAGCTCACCAGCTGTGGGCTGAATTTTCTCTGTCTATCTATTCTCATGAAGCAACCCTTCATGAGAATGAGGGGATGATCACGATCGCCCTCGACTAAATTTGCCCTCATTCTCATTCCATCGAGTTTATACTCGTTCTTTTTCTTTATTCCATCTCTTTTCCATAACGATTTCCGCTGTATTTCATCTGTGGGGCTGATGGATGTGGGTTTCAACGTATCCTCTTGAGACACAATGGAAAACCCTGGAGAATCCATATACATGGACATTCCTGGATTAGTAGGAGGAAGAATCACACTTCGATCTTCTTTCTGAAACTCTTTAACGGACAAACCTCCAGCCACACGTTCATCTTGAGTTAAAACAACCCAGTGAGTGTGAAAAATTACGCCATCATTAGCATAGTCATTATCGTTATCTTCATCCCACAAAGGAGTATCGTCAAAATCGGGATGGGAAGTAACTGCTAAAGCCACAATGCCCTCAGTAGAATTAAAGCCAACATCTTCTGGTTTCAGGGTAGTGGGGAAAACATAACCCAGAACAGGAGCAGTATCCATTTGACCAGCAGCAGTAGGAAGAGTCTTGCCCATAGTGCCTTTAACCTTTTGTTCAAATACCAATAAATCCAAGTCTGATAAATAGCTCACTTGTGCATGAGTTAATTCTAAATCTGGAGTTGCAGCCACAGAATTAACTGAATTAACTGGTTCTGAGAGAGCTACCTGAGAAGTAGTAACACTAGCTAAAAATAAAGCTAAAGTAACTAATTGGGTAAAGAGTTTCATAAATCACCTCTATTTGGTTTCGACTCGATACTATAATAGTGCTAGTATTCTCAATATTTGTCAAGATAGTATTGAGTCGATATTACATTTCTTAATGAATAACACTTTTCTCTATCAACTTCTAGAACGGATTAGTAATCTTTTACGTGCCCAACAACGGTTAGTCGGTAATGAATTTGGACTACAGGAGGTTCACTTACAGGTACTTTTGTATCTTTCTCAGTGCAACCGTTATAGTAATACTCCATTAGGTGTGAGCGATTATCTCAATGCTACTAAAGGCACTATTTCTCAATCTCTCAAGGTATTGGAGAAAAAGGGTTACATCGTTAAAGAAGCTGATGCTAAAGATCGACGGGTAGTCCACTTGATTTTGACGACTCAAGGTCAAAAATTACTCAAGCAAGTTGTTCCTCCACCTCTATTTACCAATGCAGTCAAGGAACTTTCAGATGAACAACTTAAATCTTTAGAAACACAACTCTCTCTGTTATTGGGTAAGCTGCAAAAGGCTAATCAATCACGTAGTTTTGGTGTTTGTCATACTTGTCGATTTTTTTTACGAGAAGAAGATGGCTTTCGCTGCGGCTTAACTCAAGAGTCTCTCAGTCATGATGATAGCCAGAGTATTTGCCGCGAACACGAATAAATCAAATCTCTATCTTCTGCTACACGTTTCACCAAAAATGTGCAAGCTCCTTAATGTGGGCTTCATACGCCGATGATGAAGGAGTCGGAGTGATTATGATTTCAGTCCGCTACAGCTAACTAAATCATTTACTTTATTCCGTCGAACGCTTGGTGAATTTGTGCTTCAGTCACTGCACCAAATCCTAAGATAATATAGCTTTTACTTTCTTGTATGTTGGGCTCGCAATACTCAAAACCAGAAAAAATTTTTACACCCCTATCTAACCATTCTTGAATTATCTGTGCTGCATTTTGTTTGGGCGGTAATTGAATCCAAAACTGCAAACCGCCACCAGGTAAACGCCATTGCCAATCAGGAAAATCCCGTCGTAAGTAATCAGCAATGAGATTGCGTTTTTTACGATGCCGAACTCGCATACGACGCAAGTGTCGATCTACTACTCCAGAGTTTAACAATTCTGCCAACCACAACTGAAGAACTATACTGGTTCCCCCCTCTATTTGCCAACGTAAATTAATTAGTTCTTGAATAATAGCTGGATGAGCCACAATATATCCCACGCGCAATCCGTTAAACAACACCTTAGAAAAAGTTCCCATGTAGATTACTCGTTCTGTCGGATCGATCGCTTTGAACGCAGGTAGTGGATGGCGATCGAAATAAAACTCCGAGTCATAATCATCTTCTATGATTAGCCCATCGTTTTGTTCGGCTAATTGCAGCAACTTAGCACGTCTTTCAGGTGAGAGTGTAACCCCTTGAGGAAAGTGATGTTCTGGCATAATGTAATGTAAACTAGCTTTTTGAGCGTCGCTGGTCAGACAAATGCCTTCTGAATCAACAGGGCAAGATAGTCCTACTATTCCTTGGTTGGTAAAGTTTTGGGGAATTGCCAGGTATCCTGGAACGCCATAGCTAATGCTGCTAGCGTGAGAAGATAACAATTTTGCTAAGAGAAAGGAAGAGTGCAGCGAACCATTAGTAATAAATACTTGCTCTGGGGTTACTTGTATACCTCGGTTGGGCAAAACAACTCGACAAATTGCCTCTAGTAAAGCTGGATGACCGTTACTGCGTTCGTATTCTGAAAAACGAGTTGGTGCGATGTGCATGAGCGCTCGAAATGCTTGTCCCATAGCTTTGAAAGGTAAGCAATCTGTCTGAGCTAAACTTGGCTCAAAAGAAATAATGGATTGTGCGGACGGCTGTAAGATTGTCGGGCTAGTTTTCTCAAAAGTGGAGCTTTCTAACAATAACCATGAGGGCAATTGAGTCGTTTTATGATTCGGCTTATGATTCGGCG
>JASJEI010000146.1 GCA_030064795.1 Pleurocapsa sp. MO_226.B13
AATTCGCAATTCCAGCTTAACCCCTACCGCGATGGATTTATTGTCTGTTGCCCTGGTTAAAAAACTGGGATTGGGTGAAAATCTCGGTTTAATCGCCCGTTGGCAAACTATTGCTGAAAGTATCGAACAACAGATCGAACAGGTAAAAGCGATCGCCAATCAGCTAAATTTAACTACTAGTATTTATCAAGATCGAGCAGAGGTAGACTTATGGCGGGAGTGCAACACCGCGATCGCTCTTCCCGATTCTGATACCGCAGTTACCTGCAAAATAGGCATTGCCCCAACTGCTGCCGTAAATTTTCTACAATTAAAACAGATTCTCAATTGCGATCTAGCTGCCAGAATTCATGCTGGTAGTGGTATCGGACAATTGCAGCTAAACCAGACAGATGAGCGAGTTATTAGTCAAATACGGTCTTATTGCCAAGAAAACTCTGGTTTTTTGACTATTCTCCATGCACCCAATTCAATTAAACAACAACTAGATGTTTGGGGGTATAGAGGTAATGCTATTAAAACCATGCAAGCGATTAAAAACCAATTCGATCCACAAAATATCTTGAATCCCGATCGCTTTGTAGTTTAATCGGCTTGGTATCTTCTTGGAACAATTGAGACAACAGTGACTAGTAACTAGCCGATCTCTTTCACCTAGTAAGATCGAAAGCTAGCTGCACAATCGAATAAAAAAAGTTAATAACCAAAAAACACCAAATAATATCAACAGATAATAAACAGCGATCGCCAATGACTAATTTTGATGCGAAAAATCCTCCCCAGCCAGAACTCATAGATGCTTGCGTTCATTGTGGTTTCTGTCTTTCTACCTGTCCTAGTTATCGAGTCATCGGTAAAGAAATGGATTCTCCTAGAGGCAGAATTTATTTAATGGATGCTATCAATAAAGGAGAAGCAACCGTAGATGTTGCTACCACTCAACATTTTGATTCCTGTTTGGGTTGTTTAGCCTGTGTCACTACCTGTCCTTCTGGAGTACAATACGACAAGCTGATTGCTGCTACTCGTCCTCAAGTCGAAAGAAATCAGCCCCGCAATCTTGCTGACAGATTAATTAGAACTTTAATTTTTAATTTATTTCCTTATCCAAATCGTCTCAAGCATCTACTCCCACCCCTGTGGCTATATCAAAAGTCAGGCTTGCAAAAATTATTACGCAGTAAGGGAATTCTCAACAAGTTTGCCCCACGTTTAGCAGCGATGGAGTCAATTTTACCGACAATTACTGATGATTCTTGGCGAGGCGATTTACCTGAAATCATACCCGCTCAAGGAAAAACTCGCTATCGAGTCGGTATGATTTTGGGCTGCGTGCAACGATTGTTTTTTTCTCCTGTTAATGAGGCTACGGCTAGAGTCTTAACTGCTAATGGTTGTGAGGTAGTGATTCCCCGCAGTCAAGGTTGTTGTGCTGCTTTACCCGCTCATCAAGGACAGGAAGCACAAGCACAGGCGTTAGCCAGACAAACGATCGACAGTTTTAGCGAGCAAGATTTAGACGCGATCGTGATTAATGCTGCTGGTTGTGGACATACTCTCAAAGAATACGGTCATATTTTGGCTGACGATCCAGAGTATGCCGAGAAAGCTCGAACTTTTGCCAGCAAAGTCAAAGATATCCAAGAGTTTTTGGTAGAAATTGAATTGACTGCTTCATTGCATCCTCTAACTTCTGAGGACTTAACCATCGTTTATCAGGATGCTTGTCACTTATTACACGGTCAAAAAATTAGTCTCCAACCCCGTCAACTGTTAAGAAAAATTCCTGGAGTCAAATTACGCGAACCCGTTGATGCCAGTCTCTGCTGTGGTAGTGCGGGAATTTATAATATGTTACAGCCAGAAACGGCAGATGAACTAGGAAAACAAAAGGCACGTAATCTTGTTAGTACGGGAGCAAATTTAATTGCCTCTCCCAACCCTGGTTGTTCGCTTCAAATTGAAAAACATTTGAAGCGACAAAATTCTAATATTCAATTATTTCATCCCATTGAACTATTAGACTATTCAATTCAGGGACAAAAAATTAAAGTTTAGTATGACCGTCAGGTGGGCAAAAATAAAGCTGCGATTTGCGAAGCCCTAAAGGATTTGCGACACGAAGTTAGTCCTTTAGGGCTTCGCGGCACAAGCCGAAGGCTCAGGCATCGCGATAGTTCTGGCTAACTTTCAACATGGTGGTTGAATATGCTAAAAAGATCCCAGTATCACCGTTAATTTGCCCACCCTACCTTCGATCCGAAATCCTATTTATCAGCAGTACTTATCGGTGAAACCGTTAAACCCTGTAGAGACGTAATATATTACGTCTCTACGAGCGATTTTCATGTAGTATTAATTATTTCATCTTTTACCTGTTGATACAACTCATCTACAATCTTTTCGGTTTGCTCTCTGGCTTGATTCAACAGCTTCAGATCTGTGGGATAGCTAATGTCTGCTGGGGTACAGGTCGCATCTAGAATCAGCTTCCCTTGATTTTGGGGAGACGACGGCTCACTTTCTTCTGTCTGATCCTCTTCTGTTTCTGATGACTGTTTTCCTTGGGGCGTTTCCCTATCGGTTGGTCTTTGATTCCAGACTATTTGCTCGTTGATTCTACCCACCAGTTCCCGACTCAACCTTTTGCTTTGTTTGTGTATTCATTTAATCCTAAAAAGTACTGTAGATAAGGATTTTCACGAATCTGCTCTACTGTTTCTTCATCGCTGCTTCCCAGACGCTCCTTATTTTTCTTGGATTTGAATAGTCCCCAACAACCTTCAAATTTATTGATTTCAACTATTCTCACCTTTTTCAGACAACCCTAATTAAATGAAAGATTAGACTAATCAAGGAAGCATTGTAGTCAGTTTTATTGCCATTAGTGGTATAGGAAAGCTCGTCATCAACATAACTTAGTTGACCTCTATATTTAACAACCATACCATCTTGGGCATTGCCGTTTGCTCCTCCGACCATTACACCAGGCAAAGGAACTTGTTTGGCTCTAGTATAAAGATTACTGAGATTTTTAACGGGGTTAGTGCCAAGATCGGTGACAAAAGTTTGGTTGAAGTGGTTGCGTCCCAAAAGATAATTTAATTGTCCGATCGCAGCATTTAGATATTCAGTTTTTTGGGTTAGTTTGTAGGCATAAAAGAGGGTGATTCCTTCTTCGGCGGCCATTCTGTTGGAACCCCAGATAAAGCGATCGTTGGCGAGATTATAAGCACTTTGCTGGACTTTATTTAAAATTAAATCTGCCCGTTGTTGTATTTTGGTTTGAATCTTGCTAGTTAGTTCTGCTGCAACTGGTCGAGGATTTTGATATAGATAGTCAATTAAGCCTAAAGGAGCGGGATTTTTCCATTCAAAGAGAGTATATTCCACTCGGTCTAGATTATCGGCAAAATAATCGGCAAATTCGGCTTGACCCGTAGTGATATACAATTCTGCTGCTGCCCAGAGGCGATCGTCAAGATCTGTCTTTAAACTTACTTCGCGATTAAACTCAGATGCCAAATATCGATCCGATCCACTATCGTCCCATTCTACCGCATCAACTTTCATCTCTGGTTGGGTTTGAAGGTATTGCCAAGCTAATTCCGCTGCACTGAGATATTTCTCGGCTAGGGTGCGATCGCTTGCTTGCCAATTGCGACTGGCGATCGCCATTACCGCTGCAAATTTAGCAGTTTCAGGGGTGGAGATGCCATAGATATAGCGAGTTTGGTTATCTTCATCAGGGGCTAAACCGACGGGCCAGTTTACTCCCGATAATTTACGATAGACAACACCGTCACTGCGTTGCATCTTAAGCAACCAATCTAAGCCAAACTCCATCTCGTCTAGTAAGTCCGATCTGCCGTTACCACTTTCAGGAATGTTTAATTGCCGATCGGGAAACAGTTCG
The DNA here is from genome assembly GCA_030064795.1 of Pleurocapsa sp. MO_226.B13. The sequence goes on from JASJEI010000146.1 coordinate 3,917, forward strand.
GGGTTTTGTTCGTAAAGGTTCAACAGGCGGGCAATGGTGACGGTGGTGGTGGCTACATACTTACTATATGCCCCCGTGTCGTGCCAGCCTCCGATCGCTGGGACGAATTCTCCCGAATCATGAAAAGGGTCTTGACGAGCGATAAAACCATCTTTTAGATGACAAGGAGGATGATATATACCCGTTACGGGGTCGTCAAGTTCTACTCCACATCTTTGTAGGTAATAAGAACGCAACAGAGTAACCAGAGGGCGATCGTAAATATTCCTACCAATCTTAAAGGGAACAGAACGCAATTTTCCCTGCTGAAGATAGTATTTTCCCGATCGAGTAACAGAACTAAAGTCAATTGCCGTCACAGCGTCTTGAGTCATAGAGTCAAGAGCTTTTTCTCCCAAGGGAACCGTTGCTACTTCTTGACGAGTTTCTAGATCGATTACTCGGACGGGAGAAGTAGAGACTTTATTTTCAGGAAATGCGGTGCTTTGACGTAAAAATGCAATTTTTTGCCATTGGGGTAAATATCCCACCTGATTAACTACAATTGCTGGTTTTTTCTGGCTGATACCTATCTTAGATAAGGTTTCAATATCGCTATCTAGACTAAACAAAGTAACAATTGCAGCAACAAATAAAACTACAAATATTGCTATGGATAATCTAGACTTCATAATTTTTTTACCGCACTACATCCAGGATAGTATCATCTAATTCGCTGTAGTCTGGCAAATTCGCCTCAACTTGTTGACCTTGACGTAGAATGATACGGTTATGTTGCGATCGCGATAGTAACTCGCTAAAGTAACGAGCAGTAAAGATAATCAGATCGGCTTGAGTACCTGGAGTAATTTTTCCCACGCTGTTTAAGCCCATAAGATTGGCAGGGGTTTTGGTTACACTGGCGATCCAGTCGTCATAGGGGGTATCTAGATGAGCAATTCTGACTGCTTGTTCAAACACTTCTAAAACATCATGATCGCCAAAGCCAAAAAAAGGATCGCGACAATTATCACTAGCAAAGGCTACGGGGATTTCCTGGCGTTGTAATTCCTGAACTCTGGTTACGCCTCGCCAGTGGGGAGTGGTTGCTGTCTGACGGTCTTGAAGATAGAGATTGCACATCGGTAAACTAACAATGGCAATGTTAGCTTGCTTTACCAATTCGAGAGTTTTGCTTACTACTTCAGCAGACTGTACTGCTAAACTACAGCAATGTCCGCAGAGTATTTTGCCTGGAAAATTGTGGCGCAAAGCAGCTCGAGCAATTTTTTGCAGACATATAGAATTAGGATCGCCATTTTCATCAGCATGGAAGTCTAAATCTAGATTTCTCTCTTGAGCTAATTGAAATACTGTATCTAGTTGAGCATCGAGATGGGGGTTTTCCCAGGCTACCCCTCCCAATATGCCCCCAATCTTGGCAATTTTATCTGCTAAAGTAACTCCTTCTGACGTTTGGTAGTAATCCAAACTAACTAGACTTACTGCTTGTAAGCTAATTTTATCTTGCCAAGCCGACTGCAAACTTTGGAAAACATCGAGGCTAATCTCCGCTTGTTTGCCATAAGCATCGATATGAGTGCGAATTGCCTGCGTACCATGGGCATAGCTGCATTTTAGCCCAAATTCCATCCGACGATAGAGATCTTCTGGTTGCCAATATTTTTGACTGTCGGCGATCGCTTTATCTAAAGCCACCTCAAAAGTTCCGTTGATATTAGGCGATCGTTCCCAAATGTGTCCTTTATCTAAATGGGTATGAATATCTACAAAGCAGGGGAGAACAATCTTTTTTTGTAAATCCAAACTAGGTAGATTTGGCTCTGGCGATACCCTAGTGGCAGCTACAACTTGTTCTATCTTGCCGTGACTAATTTTTAGATCGACTAACCCCAATCCTTCTCTTGTCTCCTGAAAAGAATCATCGAAATCGATTAGACAAACAGGAATGTGAGCATTGCGTAACCAATAAGATTTTGCTGTAAATACCATTAATAACCAACCATTGTCAGATCGAAGAACTCTTCGCCTCGATCGACTAAACATTAACATCATAAATCTAATTGATAAATTTCTCTACGAGAGAGGGAGGTAAACTTAGCCAATTGACGACAAGCTTGCGATCGTGTCATTCCCCGATCTAATAACTGTTGCAATTCTAGTTTCAGTTCTGCTTCAGACATAATTAAACTATTTTGGGCTGCACCTTGAATTACGAGGGTATATTCTCCCTTGGGTTGACGTTGTTTATATAAGGCGATCGCCTCGGCAAGCTTACCTCGCCAAAATTCTTCATGTATCTTGGTTAATTCTCTTGCCAAGACAATTTCTCGTTCCTCTCCTATGGTTTTAGCTAAATCGGTTAAAGTCTTGAGGAGACGATGGGGTGCTTCATACAAAACGACGGTTCTAGTTTCCTTACCCAGTAATTCTAGTCGAGAGTTGCGTTCCTTTTCTTTCTGGGGCAAAAAACCTTCAAACACAAATCTAGCGGTAGGCAAACCCGATGCAGCCAAAGCACTAATTGCTGCTGTACCCCCAGGAATGGGAATTACCGCAATCGATAAGGCGATCGCAGCTTGGACTAACTTCACTCCAGGATCGGAAATACTCGGCATTCCCGCATCTGTGACTAAAGCGATCGATTTTCCCTGTTGTAAACGTTCTAGTAATTCCTGAATTCGAGAACTCTGACTATGTTCGTGATAACTAATTTGGGGAGTACTAATTTGTAAATGCTGCAATAACTTACCCGTACGTCGGGTATCTTCTGCTGCAATCAGATCGACTTCTTTTAGCGTCCGAATTGCTCTTAAGGTAATATCCTCTAAGTTGCCGATGGGAGTCCCTACCAGGTAAAGTTTTCCCAATTCTAAGTTGTCGCTCATTTTTAAACCTTTAAGTGTTATTAGTCATTAGTCTTTTGTCATTGGTTATGTTTGCCAACGATCCCAGACTGCTAGATGTGAATCCAAGACAACTAAAAGCCAATAGCTACGAAAGATAATATTAACGATTCTATACATTAAAACTTATACCAAATTGAAAAAAGAACGCGACACATCCTGTAGGGGCGAAGGTTGATTCGCCCCTACACAAACATCATCTGATACAAACTTTATTTGAACTGGTATTACTTTATGACTTAATTTGGCCAGGTCGAATAAAAAGCTAATATAATAGCTCAAAATAACTTAATTATTTTTTAAGAAATTTAGTTATTTTTATTGTTGTTTATTAGCCACTTCATTGATCGAGACTAAAACGGTGGATATCAAAGCCTTGAAACTACTGCTGGTTGAGGATAATTCAGCAGACGCTAACTGGATTAGTGAAATATTGAGCAAAGATAATTGGCAGAAGTCCAATTTGAGGCACGTCAAAAAAGTAGAAGAGGCGATAGATAGCCTCAATCGTGATGATTTTGATGCGATTTTACTCGATCTGTCTCTTCCCGATAGCCAGGGGATCGAGAGCTTAAATATCGTCCAACAAAAAGCTCCTCAGCTACCTATCCTCATCTTGACTGGTACTGACGATCCTAGCGTAGCGGTACAGTCTCTTCGTCAGGGAGCGCAAGACTATTTAATCAAAGGCGAGTTTGAAGGCAAAATACTGACTCGTTCTATTCGTTACGCCATCGAACGTCAATGCCTAGAATTTAAGACTCGACAGCAAGCATTAATGAAAAAGATGCTCGATCGCATCCGTAATTCTATTGATTTGTCAACAATTTTAAACACTACTGTCAGTGAAATACAACAGTTTCTAGATACAGAGCAAGTATCGATCTATCGGTGTGAATCAGATCGATCTGAGGCAACTACTGCTGTTTCTCCTTTGAGCGAGCGAGCAAATCGCTTTGCCGTTAACCAATTAATTTCGGCAATCGATCTTACTTCTCTAGGTTCAATTGCTTCGAGAATAACTTCTGTGACGGCAGTGGAAGACAATAGCATTGAAGATTTATCAGATACTGCTCCAGAGTTTCAGTTGGTTAAATCCTACTTAATACTACCAATTTGGCTCAGTGAATCCATAAATTATGCCTCGGAAAATTTGACTCTTCCTTTAATACCGCAGATTAATACTCATGAGTCGCAAGAAGACTTGTGGGGAATCTTAGTAGCCTATAACACTAGTAAGATTAGAAAATGGCAAGATTGGGAAATAAACTTTTTACAAAAATTAACTACTCAAGTAACCATTGCTATTCAACAATCACAACTGTGCTGTCAATTACAAACTGCCAATCAACAACTACAGCAGCTGGCAATTTTGGATGGATTAACCAGTATTGCTAACCGACGCTACTTTGACTTGGTATTAGACAAGGAATGGCAGAGATTGACTAGGGAACAACAACCCCTGTCGTTAATTTTGTGTGATGTAGATTATTTCAAAGCTTATAACGATGCCTGTGGTCATCAACAAGGCGATCGCTGTTTACAAAAAATCGCTAAAATTTTCCAAAAATCTACCAGAAGACCAGCAGATTTAGTTGCTCGTTATGGGGGGGAAGAGTTTGCCGTCATCTTGCCTAACACAGACGCAAAAGGAGCTTTATTTGTCGCCAACAAGATTGCCCGAGAATTAGCTCAAAAACAGCTACCCCACCCCAAATCTTCCGCCAGTCCCTACGTTACCTGTAGCATGGGGGTTGCCACTACTATTCCCCACGGTCGTCAATCATCTAGCAGCTTGATTAAAACAGCAGATCGTCTACTCTATCAAGCCAAAAAAGCAGGACGCGATCGAGTTGTAGTCAACCATCAAGAACTAAAACATTGACCTAGCAGTTAAGATTGACTTTGAGCGCTCGATCGAGCACTCTTAAATTACAATTTAGAGTTGTTTGACTTCGATATTTTGACAGAACAATAATGGATATTTGGTTTAGACCTCTAGTATGGATGGACTATCGCTTGGGAGTATTATTAGCGGTAATTGCTCCCTTTGTCTTGCTGATTTGGAGCTTGTTTAAAAGACAGGAAGCCATCCAAAGATTACTGATTATTTACTGGCGAGTTGCCAGTCTCTTGATGATTACGGTGTATTTATTGATTCCTGATTGGAAAGTTGGCTTTATCAGTGGTTTTGCAGCTAGAATTTTGATCGCTATTTCTCTTTGGTTTTGGGTAGATCTAAATGAAGAAATTCGCGATATACCCAAAAGTACCTTCAAGCTCGTGTTTACCTCTTGGCGTTGGGCAATGACTGGTTACTGTGTTCTAGGAGCGATCGCTAAGTCGATTTTTCTTCCCTGTGGCTTATCTGCTAGCAGAGTAGAAACTGCTTTTTGCCAAGTATGGTTGGAAGCCCCCCAAGCTTATCGTAATTTGCTCCACAGCAAACCTGGAAACGAGGGATTTTTAGGATTTATGGGTGCAGTGGGATTAGTAATTTATCTAATTTATCTGGCTTACTTTGTTTTGATTCGTTTGGGCAAACAAGGGCGATCGGCACTCGAACAGTAATCTTTATAGTATGTAAACTGGAAGTAATTGTATTTAAAGCCTAGAGCAGATAGCTACCAAAAAATTATGTCAGAATCTATCGGCTTACGTTTGGAGCAATATACCCTCAAGCGCAGACAGGAAGTTTTACTTGTCGATTTAGAGACTGCTTCTGGCGAATCAGATCTGGTAATGATCTATGCTGGGTTTTCTAGTTCTTTGATGAGAGCGACAGATTTTGACCCCGATGTGCCTGTGATTGCTAACGACTCTAAGATCGTCTCTATCGATCGCCTTGCTAGTCCCTACAATCCTAACGAGCCTCAATATATTGAGTCTGGATTGACTATTGAGGCAATGGAAAAGATTTTACAACAGATGAATATTTGATCTTTGAAGATGAAGATTTCAATCATAATCAGCCCATTCACAATTTCCTCAAACTTTTACCTTATCTAAAGAGAATAAATCTGAATTAGACATGGTAATAGACATTAATCGGATCTCCTGGCAAAATCTTTTAAATCAAAGCATTACTCTTACTCAGCAGGTTCTAGACAACTATCAGTTTCAGTTAAACATTGAAGAGGTAGGGACTGTAACCTATCTAGGCGGAGGGATAGTGCGTGCTGTGGGTTTACCTAGCGTGAGGGCTGAAGAATTAGTGCGGTTTCCTGGCGATCGCATGGGGATGGCTTACAACTTAGATCGCGATGAAGTGGGAATAATTTTATTAGATAGTAGCGAGGATTTGAAGGCGGGATGTGAAGTCTTGCGGACGGGGAGAGTCTTGGATGCACCTGTAGGAGAAGAATTGTTAGGTAGGGTTATCGACGCTACAGGTCGTCCTTTAGATAATCAGGGGACAATATCTACCCTCAAACGCCTACCAGTAGAAAGAGAAGCACCAGAGATTATGCATCGCGCCCCCGTCACCGTACCTTTGCAGACGGGAATAAAAGTGATCGATGCCTTAATTCCCATTGGACGAGGACAGAGAGAATTAATTTTGGGCGATCGCGCTACGGGCAAAACAGCGATCGCTCTGGATACGATTATCAATCAAAAAGGTAAAGATGTTATCTGTGTTTATTGTGCGATCGGACAAAGAAGTTCGGCGGTAGCTAAATTAATTGCCCAGTTACGCCAAGCAGAAGCAATGGAATATTGCATAGTTGTAGTTGCGGGAGGAGAAACCACTCCAGGTTTACAATACATTACTCCCTATGCTGCCACGACCATGGCCGAGTATTTTAGGGATCGGGGCAAAGATGTATTGATAGTTTATGACGACTTGATTCAACACGCTAGAGCCTATCGAGAATTGTCTTTACTGTTACGTCGTCCACCAGCCAGAGAAGCTTTTCCAGGAGATATCTTTTATATTCATTCTCGTCTATTAGAACGTGCTACTCATCTGCGTCCCGAATTTGGTGGGGGTTCGTTAACCGCTTTACCAATTGTCGAAACCGAAGCGCAGAATATTTCTGCCTATATTCCCACGAATTTAGTTTCTATTACCGACGGTCAAATCTATCTGACTCCCAACTTGTTTCATAAAGGCATTTTACCCGCCGTTGATGTAGGCAAATCTGTCTCTAGAGTTGGAGGCAAAACTCAGTTACCAGCCTATCGTACTGTAGCAGGAGATTTGCGTTTATCTTATTCCCAGTTTGAAGAATTAGAGGCATTTTCTCGTTTTGGTACGCAATTGGATGCAGCAACCCAAAAAAGTATTGAACGGGGTCAAAGAGTTCGAGAGATTCTCAAACAAAGCCAATATCAACCCATCCCCGTAGCCGAACAGATTGCCGTATTACTGGCTGTTACTCAAGGTATTCTCGATCCTGTTCCTTTGGCAAAAATTGACTCAACAGAAAAGAAAATGCGTCAGGCTATCAAAGAACAACTACCCGATGTCTGTCAGAGAATTGAGGTGGGAGAGAAATTGAGCAAGAGCGATCGCATTTCTCTTTTAGAATTAGCTCAAGAGATAATACCATTTCTCGAAACTAGCTAGAAAGATAGCAAATTATTTTTTATTAATTAAAATTATTCAAATCCCTACTATGTTTAGTTTTTGAATTTTGAAT